>NZ_JBNCKS010000008.1:0-154032 GCF_049841635.1 Micromonospora sp. DT44
ATAGGCGATCACGTGGAGCCCTCTCGAAGACTGGATTCTGTCGCAAGAACCTGTCTATCGATGGCTCCACGTCCATATCCAACGCCGTCCGGTATGGACGTTACGCCCGTGTCATCCCCACTCGGCCGCCGAATCTTGCTGAGATCACCTCATTCGACCCCAGCCGGTAGCCAGAGTCGTAGCCTCCCCCGCCTAGCAGGCGGGCAAAGGTGTTGATGTCGAAGTCGCCGGCAACCCGCCCCGCACCGACACAGCAGCCAAGCGATTCAGTCACGCCGTCAGGCGAGGATCTGCTCGCCGAGGCCGTGGAACGCGAATCCGCACGAAAGAACGTCGCTTCCTTCCTGAGTACGATGACCAGGAAGACCGAGGATCTTCAGGACAACACCCAGAAGTCCGTGACTGTGGTCAGGGAAGCATTTGAGATTGTTCGCGGTCCACAAGGGCCGGCAGGGGCTCAGCAAGCCGGCACCACAACGCCAGCGGTCGGGCCTACCGTTAGTCAGCGCCTGCTCAACGAGGCACCCGACGCGGCGGGGCATCTCGTCGTGGTGGGGCTGGTGGCGAGCGTCGCCCTCCACGACTCTGTTCACTCGATCCGCAAGGGGATAGCGAGGTTACGAGATCGTGAGCGTACGGACCGAGTTCGGCGACCTGATCCGCGCGATG
This sequence comes from Micromonospora sp. DT44, assembly GCF_049841635.1. Classification (NCBI taxonomy): domain Bacteria; kingdom Bacillati; phylum Actinomycetota; class Actinomycetes; order Micromonosporales; family Micromonosporaceae; genus Micromonospora; species Micromonospora sp. DT44. The sequence goes on from NZ_JBNCKS010000008.1 coordinate 670, forward strand.
GCACGGCGTAACTGGGGCACGGTGGACCAACTCCTGGACGGGCTGGAGACGTCCGGCTGGCAGGGCGGTAACCAGGTGATCGGCGCGGCGTTCGCCATCGCGGTCAACGACCGCTTCGCCGCCGGCCACTCCTCCACCGCCGTCGCCCGGTTCGTGGCCGAGACTCGCTACCAGTTCCCCGGCGCGGAGTCGCTGCCCACGCTGGAGATGGAAGGTCTCGTCCGCGCGGCCCTCGGCGAGGTCAGCCTCATCGACAACCTCAGCCCGGAGACGGCCCTCCAGATGCAGATCGTCTTCCTCGGCAAGTTGCTGCAGGACCGCGATCCCACCGAGGCGCAGTTGGAGGAGTTCATCCGCGACGTGGAGCGGACGGCCGCCGAATACCTCTAGCCGGGGCTGCATGCCAGCTCCCCTGTCCGATAGTGTCCGTCCGACCACGCAAACGTGAACTCGTTGGCGCGATCGGCAGACGGAGGCGGCATGGCCAGCATCGAGGAAGTCAAGGCGGCGCTGATGCAGGCCGCCGAGCAGGGCAACGTCACGGTCAACCAAGTCCGGGCCGCCGCCGAGAACACCGAGCAGATGCTGGCCCGGCTACGCGCCATCGCCGCCGGCACCGGACACCCGACAATCGCCGAAGCCATCGCCCGGGGCGAGCAGAGCAAACAGCGTCTGGCCGAGGCCATGACCCTGGTGCAGGGCAGCGCGGAAGCGGCACGCCGCTACATCGGCGTGCTCGGCTGAACACCCAACCGCCACGATGAGCGTCGGCGAGGTCAAGGTAGGCCTACGTGCGGCCACCGAAGCGGCCCTCCACGGGAGGGACACTTTAGATCGGGCATCCGCCGGGGCGAAGGCAGCGAGCGCGGCGGCAGAGGCCATCCTGAACGACAGCCAAAACGAGGACGTGAAAACCGTCCAGCAGGCACTCCTCGCTGCGGATGCCGAGGTTGAGCCGACCCGCCGCCGATTTGTCACCATTGCGGAACGCGCAACTCGATACCTCAATCAACTCGGATGAGCGGCAGCATCGGCGAACTCGTCGCGCAGCTTCTCGCCGTACGAGGACAGCTCGACGCCGCCACCGTCAGGGCCTTACGCGCTCGCGCGGACGCGGAGCATGCCCTGGCCCTTCTGAAAGATGTCCGTCGGGGTAGCAGCGACCCACAGTTGCGGGAGGCCACCGCCGACGCCGAGGTGGCCCGTGACAAATCCGAGCGCTATGCCCGCCTCCTGGCCAAAGCCGCTCGACACATCACCCTTTACATCAACACCATCGCCCCCGGCGCCGCGTCTTCCGGGCCAGACGATGCCGCATCGCCGTCGGGCGATCGACTGGTGGAGGAAGCCGAGGGCCGCAGCAGCAAAGCAGAGGCGTTCCTCCGCCGTCACGTCAAGAAGGCGGACGACTCCGAGGACACTCTCAAGCAGACCGAGCAGTCGGTCACCGCTGGCCTTCGCGCGCTACAGAAGAGTCTGAAGGGCTCGGGGTCGACTGGCAGCACGACGTCGACTCCCGCCAACCCCGGCACGCCGGCTGATCGTCCCCAGTTGGAGCACCCTGTCACATCAGTCATCATAGCTGCTGGCGCGGTCGTCGTAGGACTTCGGGGTGTCTGGACCATGGCAAAGAAGCGCCGCGAAAGGAAGCGATCTGATGAGCAGCCCTGAGATGGTCGACTACATCCGGACGATGATCAGAGGTGACCACGAGGCCAACGATCGGGTCGAGGCCCGCCTTGATGAGCTTGGATGGGATGGTTTTCCGACCCTGCTAGGTGCTGTCTTCTACTTCGCGGTCAACCGGCGCTTCGACGAGCAGACCAGCCCGGGTGAGATCGTTCGGTTCGTGGCCGACATGCGAGCGAGCACACCGGCCGGCACACCAGAGATCGACGCTAACGCGGCCGAGCGGTTGATCCGCGCCGCAGTGAACCCGGACATCGAGACGGACATCGACCCTGAGATGGCCGGAAGGGTCCAGGGTCTGGTGATCTTGCGGATTCTGGGGCATGGTGCCACTTCAGACGAAGATCTGGACGCTCTCCTCGCCGCGGCGGCAGACCTTGCCAGCCAAGTGTGAACTGGCACCGTACTCATAGAGGTTGGATTGTCCCGCTGGCCGGGCTCGTCGCGATCATGACAGTCGGCAAGGGCTGACGGAGTGGCAGTTGGCCCGACAGAATGATCCCCATGAAGGCCTATGTCGGGGTGACCGACGGGGACTGGTCGCGGTTCCTGGCGGCTCGCCCGCACCTCACCGAGGTCAACTTCTGGCGGCCCGCCGGTTCACGTGTCTTCCGCGCGTTGTCACCCGGCGAGCCCTTCTTCTTCAAGAGCCACCACCCGCACAACAGCGTGGTGGGCGGCGGCTTCTTCAGCGGTTTCGCGCAACTGAAAATCTCCGAGGCGTGGGATTTCTTCCGGGAGGGGAACGGGGTCCCGGACCTCGCCGCGATGCGGCGGATCGTCGGACGCTACCGGTCTGAGCCAATCGCCGCCTCCGAGGACCCGCTGATCGGCTGCGTCCTTATCCGTGACACCGTCTTCTTCCCCGCTGCGGAGCCATCCGAGCCGCCGCCCTTGTTTGCCCCGAACGTCGTGCAGGGCAAGGGCTACGACGTCGCCGACAACGCGACGTCCGGATACTTCGAGATATTGATGGGACGACTGCTCGGTGCCTCCGTAGAGATCGACCTCAGTCAGCCCTGGCACCGACCCGGGCCGGTGTTCGGAGATCCCCGCCTGACGCCGAACCGGTTGGGGCAACAGTCGTTCAAGGCTGTGGTGCTCGACGCGTACGGCCGGCGGTGCGCGATCACGGGTGACCGGGTTCAGCCGGTGCTCCAGGCAGCGCACATCAAACCGCTCCCGGCGGGAGGCGAGCACAGGTTGGACAACGGACTGCTGCTCCGGTCCGATGTGCACACTCTCTTTGACCATGGCTACCTGGGCGTCGACCCCAAGTACCGATTGATGGTCAGTCCGCGCCTACGGGCCGAGTTCGGCAACGGAGAACAGTTCTATGCCCGCGCCGGCACCTCGATCGCCGTTCCGGCCGCCGCTCGCGACCGCCCGCATCGCCAGTACCTGGAATGGCACCTCGACGAGGTGTACCAGGCGACCTGACCGACGGCGTCTGAAGCCTGAGCGTCGGTGAAAGCGCGGATAATCGTGTCGAACCTGGAAGTAGTGGCCTGCCTGCGCTGCGAAGGCCACTACTTCCAGGTTCGAGGGTGATCATGGAGGTGGGGCCGCCTCCGACCGAGGTGATTGAGGGTGGCGGCCGCAGAGCAGGCGACCAAGCGCTCAGCGGAGGGTGAGGTCGTTCACGCAGCGCAGCACCGGCCGGGCCGTCAGCGCGTCGGCGTCCAGCAGGCCCTTGGACCGCATCATGAACGTGGCCGACTCTCCCGGCAACAGTGTGACCAGGGCCTTGTCGACGGACGCCGACCCGTCCAGACGGTCCGGGTACAGCGTCAGGTCGCGCAGCACCGTTCGCGCCGTCACCCGGACCCGCTGACCGCCGTCGACCGGCTCGACCGTCGCGTCCCAGGCCGCCGCCGGCCAGTCGACGTCCCGGTCCTCGGCGAAGAACCACAGCGCACGCTCCGCCGTGTCGCCGGTATCCGCGACCAGCAGTTCACGACGGCTCTCGTCCGGCCGCGCCAGCTCCGCCGGCAGCGCCAGCGTCTTCGAGGAGTACGCCGGAACGTCCGCCTGAACCGTCGTCTTCGCCCGAGGTTCGCCGCTCAGAGTCAGCCGGGTCACCGAGACAGACGGCCGCCACGGCTCGCCGGTCTCGTTGACGGCGACAAGAGCCAGCCCGCCGTCGCGGGGTTGCACGGTCAGCAGCCGGTCGGCGTACGCGTGGCGTAGCGCGTACCACAGGGGTTTGCGGCGGCCGTCGCCGTCGACGGCCGACCAGGAGGTCACCGGCCAGCAGTCGTTGAGCTGCCAGACGATCGTGCCGGCGCAGACGTCGCGGTGGGAGCGGAAGTGCTCCACCCCGAGCTGGATGGCCCGCGCCTGGTTGAGCTGCGTGAGGTAGTGCCAGTCGTCGAAGTCGGCCGGAGCGGGCAGGTGGGCGTCCAGGCCCCGCTGGAGCTTGGCGTCACCGCCGGCCGCCTTCTGGTGGTGGGCCATGCCCGGCGAGTCGGGGGCGAGGGGTTCGTCGCTGAGCGCCCGCCGCAGCGTGGCGTACGTGGGTGGCGCCTGGTAGCCGAACTCGGCCACGAAGCGCGGCACGTACTCGCGGTACTTCGTGTAGTCGTCGGTGTTCCACACGTCCCAGATGTGGGTGGTGCCGTGCGCCGGGTCGTTGGGGTGGATGGTCTCGCTTCCCGACCAGGGGCTGCCCGGCCAGTACGGGCGGGTCGGGTCCAGCTCGCCGACGATGCGCGGCAGTACGTCGAGGTAGTAGCCGCGTCCCCAGGTGCGCCCGGCCAGGGCTTCCTGCCAGTCCCAGTCGTGCCAGCCCCAGATGTTCTCGTTGTTGCCGGTCCAGAGCACCAGCGACGGGTGCGGCGTCAGGCGGGTCACCTGCTCGGCGGCCTCGGCGGCCACTTCGCTGGCGAAGGGTTCCTCCTCGGGGTACGCGGCGCAGGCGAAGAGGAAGTCCTGTTGAACGAGCAGGCCGCGTTCGTCGGCGAGGTCGTAGAAGTCCTCCGACTCGTACCGGCCGCCGCCCCAGACGCGCAGCAGGTTGACGTTGGCGGCGGCGGCCTGGTCGAACCGCTCGGCGAGCCGGTCGCGGGTGATCCGGGTGGGGAACGCGTCGTCGGGGATCCAGTTGACGCCCCGGACGAAGACGGGCACGTCGTTGACCGAGAGCGCGAACGGGGTGCCGTGCTCGTCGGGCGTGGTGTCCAGGCGGACGGAGCGGAAGCCGATCCGCCGGGACCAGGTGTCCAGGGTGTCGCCGTCCGGCGCGTGCAGGGTCACGTCCAGCAGGTGGCGGGCCTGTTCGCCGTACCCCCGGGGCCACCAGAGCGTGGGCTCGCGGACGGCGAGGGTCATCACGGCCGTGCGCTGGCCGGCCTCGACGACGGCCTCGGCGTGGACGCCGCCGACGGCGGCCCGGACGGTCAGCGGGACGTCCGCGACCTGCTCGACCTCGACGTGCACCTCGACGCGACCGTCGCGGCCGTCGAGGGTGACCAGCGGACGGACGGTGTCCAGCCGGGCGGTGGACCAGGCGTGCAGGCCGATGTCCTGCCAGATGCCGGCGGTGACAAGTGTCGGCCCCCAGTCCCAGCCGAAGTTGCAGGCCATCTTGCGGACGAACTGGAAGGGCTCCGGGTACGCGTTGGGTCGGTCGCCGAGTCGGTCGCGCTGCGCCTCGGCGTAGCGGTACGCGGAGTCGAACGCGACGGTCAGCTCGTTGTCGCCGGCGCGCAGCAGCGCGCGGACGTCGAACCGGTAACCGCGGTGCATGTTCTCGGTGCGGCCGACCTCGACGCCGTTGACGCTGACGGTGGCGACGGTGTCCAGGCCACCGCACACCAGGTCGACCCGGTCGTGGTCGCCGGCCGGCGGACGGAAGGTCGTCCGGTAGCGCCAGTCGGCGCGGCCGATCCAGGCCAGCGACGACTCGTTGTCGTCGAGGTACGGGTCGGGGATCAGCCCGGCGTCGAGCAGGTCGGTGTGGACACACCCGGGCACGGTCGCCGGTACGGTCCGGTCGGCGATCTCCGCGGGCACGTCCACGTCGGACATCGCCCGCAGCGTCCAGCCGTCGTGCAGGGCCTGTCGGCTCACGATTCACCGCACCTTCGTGATCGAGACGTTAGCTGAACCGGATAAGCTCAGCCACCGTACGGTCCGACCTCCGGGCTGTCAACGAGCGGTTGACGGGCCCCTCAGCGGCTAAGGAGCACGCGGTGAAGCGGCCGACAATCGCGGACGTCGCCCGACGGGCGGGGGTGTCCAAGGGCGCCGTGTCGTACGCGTTGAACGGGCAGCCCGGCGTCTCCGAGGCCACCCGGCAGCGCATCCTCGCCATCGCCACCGAGATCGGGTTCAGTCCGAGCAGCGCCGCGCGGGCACTCTCCGCCGCCACCGCACGGGCCGTCGGCCTGGCCCTGTGCCGCCCCGCGCGCACGCTGGGCGTCGAACCGTTCTTCATGGCGCTGATCAGTGGCGTGGAGGCCGAACTGTCGGCCCGCGCGTACGCGCTGACGTTGCAGGTGGTGGCCGATCACGACGCCGAGATCGCCGTCTACCGGCGGTGGTGGGGCGAGCGCCGGGTGGACGGTGTCCTCGTCTGCGACCTGCGCACCGACGACGAGCGCATCCCCGCCCTGGAACAGCTGCGCCTGCCGGCCGTGGTCATCGGCGGGCCGGGCGGCACCGGGGAGTTGGCCAGCCTCTTCTCGGACGACGCGGCGGCGCTGACCGAGGCCGTGGAGTACCTGGTCGCGCTCGGGCACCGCCGGATCGCCCGGGTCGGTGGCCTGCCCGACCTGCGGCACACCGAGATCCGTACCGACGCCTTCGCGGCGGTGTGCCGGCGTCTCGGCCTCTCTGACACGGTCACCGTCTTCTCCGACTACACCGGCGAGGAGGGCGGCCGGGCCACGCGACGACTGCTCAGCGCCACCTCCCGGCCCACCGCGGTCATCTACGACAACGACGTGATGGCCATCGCGGGACTCTCGGTGGCCCAGGAGATGGGCCTGACCGTGCCGGCCGACCTGTCCATCGTGGCCTGGGACGACTCGCCGCTGTGCCGGCTGGTGCACCCGCCGTTGACGGCCCTGGGCCGCGACATCTCCGCGTACGGCGCGCACGCGGCCCGCCACCTGCTCGGCGTCATCGCGGGCGAGCCGGCGACCCGGTTGCGGGACGAGACACCGCAGTTGACCCCGCGTGGCAGTACGGCGCCGCCCCGGGAGAGGTGAACCGGTTCATCACCGGTACGCCGAGGGAAACTCCTCGAAGTACGCCTCGACGCGTTCGGCGGTCGCCGGACGGGACAGGGCGAAACCCTGCCCGTAACGGCAGCCGGCCCGATGGGCGCCCTCGACCTGGGTGGGCGACTCCAACCCCTCCGCGACGATTTCCACACCCAACCGTTCACCGACGTTGACCACCACGTCGATCAGCGGCGGCTGTCCCGTGGGCTCGGCCCCGACCAGGTCGGGCCCCACCTTCAGCAGGTCGATCGGCAGCCGGCGCAGGTGGGCCAGCGAGGCGTGTTCGGGCCGGAAGTCGTCGAGCGCGGTGCGCACGCCCAACGACCGGAGACCCGCGAGCCGGGCCACCACCGTCGACAGGTCGGCGGCGACCCTCGGCTCGGCCACCTCCACCACCAGACGCTCGGGCGGCACTCCGTACGCGGCCAGGACCGCCGCGGCGCGCTGCACGAAGTCGGGCGTGGTCAGTTCGCGGGTGGTCACGTTGACGGCCATCCACAGCTCCCGGGGGCCCGCCGACCAGGCCGCCAACTGCCGACAGGCCCGGTCCAGCACCCACCACTCCAGTTCGCCGACCAGATCCAGGTCCTCGGCGACCGGCAGCAGCTCGGCCGGGAGCACCGTGCCGAGGACCGGGCTACGCCACCGCAGCAGCGCCTCGGCGCCCACCGGCTGACGGTCGGTCAGGTCGAGCACCGGTTGGTAGACCAGGTCCAGTTCGCCCCGGGCGACCGCGCCCGGCAGCTCGCGTTCCAGGTCGAGCCGACGAACCAGCTGCTCCTCCAGGAACGCGTCGTACCACTCGACCCGGTCCCGGCCCAGCTGCACCGCCCGCCGCCGGGCCAGCTCGGCCTGACGGAGCACGTCGGCCGGCCCCGCGCCACTGACCTCGGCCAGCCCGATGCTCGCCTGGACGCGCAACACCGACCCGGCCAACCGGTAGGGCGACGTGAGCGTACTCAGCAGCCGGGTGCCCAGCGCGTACGCCAGCACGGGCCCCGCGCCGGTGACCACCGCGAAACCGTGGCCGGCGCAGGCGGTTACCAGATCGCCGGGCGCGACGACCGCCCGTGCCCGCAGGGCGGCCTCGGCAAGCGCGTCCTCGCGGGCCACCGGGCCGAGCCCTTCGATGCCGTGCAGCTCCACCAGCAGCAGCGCACCGGCCGGGGCGGGCACGTCGCCGATCGAGGCGAGGGCGGCGAGCAGGGCCGCCCGGTCCCCCGATCCCTCGCCGGCCGGGCCGAACCCATGGCGCGACCAGGAGACACCCGTGTCGGGCCACGTCGCGTCGACGTCGGCCGCCGGAGTCCACGAATCGGCTGTCGGGGCCTGCCACGGCGGTTGCGGCTCCCGGCGGCGGACCGTGTGGTCGGCGTCCCGGCGGTGCGCGGCGGGCCGCTCGGGGACGCCCCCGTCACCGCCGCGCAGCAGCTCCCGCAGGACCAGGGGTGGCACCGCCGCCAGGGCGAGCAACAGACTCGTCCGGTCCGGAGTGCGACCGGAACCGAGGTGCAGGCCCGCCGCGAGCAGCAGGACCGACGCCGGGAGGACCGCCCGTGGCCAGGTCGTGACCGGTGAACCGGACGGCGGCGTCGAGCTGGCCGACGCTAGCGCCGAGGTCGCGCCCAGGGCCGTCAGCAGCATGCCGAGCACCAGCGGCGGCACCGCGAGGAGTGGCGCGCGCCCCGACGACGCGGGCGGCAGGATCGTCAAGAGCGCCAGACCGACCAGGGTGAGCAGGAGGCCTCCCCGGCAGATCGCGTGGCCCGAGCGTCGCCCGGCGCCCGTGAACGCGCTGAGTGCGGCGATGCCCAACCCGGCCAGCACCAGCGCCGCGACCAGCCGGGCCGGTGCGGGGAGAGCGTCCACGGGTAGGAGCAACCACCCGGCAAGGGTCAGACCGACCGTCGGTCCCGTCGCCTCGACCACCTCCCGCAGTCGGGTCGGCGAGGGTGTCCGTGCCGGGAGCCCGCGCAGCCCGGCCACGGACAGGGCCGCGACGGTGAGCCACCCGAGCAGCGCGACCGCGCGTTGCTCGGTGTCGACCAGCGGCAGGGCGGCCGCGACCCAGCCGGCCGCCACCACCGCCGCGTCGAGCAGGACCAGCCCCACCCGCCCCGGGGAGTCGCTCGACGGCGGTGCGGGCCGACCGGCGGCCAGCCGGGAGAGTCGTACGCCAGCCAGGGTGGCGCCCGCGCCACCGGCCAACGCGATCACCATCGGGGTCGGGACCATACCCGCCACCCCGGCGAGGACCAGCAGCGCCACGGCCGTGGACACGGCGGCCTCCGGGGCCGCCCGGCGGGGGACGAGGAGACGGAACGGGTACGCGAGGAGCACGGCGGTCGCCTTCGTGAGGGGGCACGGGGCGGTGCGGCGGTGCGGGTGGTGCGGGTGGTGCGGGTGGTGCGGTGGTGCTGCGGTGACACGGGCGGCGGATGTTGCGAGTCCGCTGCCCAACACTGGGAAACGACCGGCGACCGGATTGGTTACGCGTCGGTCATCGGCACGAAGCAGTGACCCGTGTCACTGTACGCGTGCGGGCAACCGTGACACCGCCCGCCGCGACCCCGGCCGACCAGGGGTGGGATCATCGCGGGGTGAGTACGCCCGACACGGTCCGCTTCCGTTTCAACCAAGCCATCCTGGTCGCCTCGGTCATCGCCTTCATCGGCGCCCTGCCCCTGGCGAACGCCCGGGCGTACCTGCTGCCGGTGCTGCTCGTCCCGCTGGGCGTCGGGGTGTGGGCCTGGCGGGCCGGCACCGACGCCGACTCCCGGGAGCTGCGCCTGCGGGCGCTGTTCGGGCAACGCCGGATCGGCTGGGACCATGTCGTCGAGTTCGCCACCGACGCACGCGGACGGGCCGTCGCCCGACTCGACGACGGCCAGCAGGTCGTCCTGCCGGCGGTACGCGGCACCGACCTGCCCCGCCTGGTCTCGGCCACCGGCCAGAGGATGCCGGACGAATCCGCCGAGACGCCCGGCGCGTAAGCGGCCGCTCCCGCCCGCCGGCTCTCAGTAGCCGTCGACCACCCTGTTGACGAGCGGTTCACCGGCGGCGAACCGCCGTACCTGCTCGCCGACCAGCCGGTACGCACGCGGCAGCAGCCCCCGCACCGACCCCGCCACGTGCGGTGTGAGCAGCACGTTCGGCATCGTCCACAGAGGAGATTCGGCGGGCAACGGCTCCGGGTCGGTGACGTCCAGCGCGGCCGAGATCCGGCCGGTGGCCAGTTCGGCGACGAGCGCGTCGGTACGGGCCACCGGACCTCGGGCCGCGTTGACCAGCAGCGCCCCGTCGGGCATCGCGGCCAGGAAGTCCTTGTCGATCAGACCTCGGGTCTGGTCGGTGAGCGGCACCAGCACCACCACCACGTCGGCGTCGGGCAGCAGTCGCGGCAGCTCCGCGACGGCGTGCACCGACTGCTCCGGCCGGGCGCTGCGCGCGACCAGGGTGAAGCTCACCCCGAACGGCGCGAGCCGGTCGCGCACCGCAGTGCCGATCGAGCCGGCCCCGACGATCAGCACCCGCTTGCCGGTCAGCTCGTCGGTCGGCGCGTTGCCGTCGTACGCCCACCGCCGCTGCCCCTGCGCGCGGGCAAAGGCGGGAAACGCCCGAAGCTGGGCCAGGATCGCGGTGACCACCCACTCGGCGGTGGACGGATCGTGCACCCCCCGGGCGTCGCAGAGCGTGACCCCGTTGGGCATCCGGCCGACCCAGGCGTCCGCCCCGGCGGAGAGCAGTTGCACCACCTCCAGGTCGGGCAACCCGCCCAGCGGAGCGGTGGCGTCCGAGCCGCTCAGGAACGGCGGCACCCAGAAGCGGACGTCGGCCACGGCGGACGGCAGGCGGTCGGCGCGCTCGGCGACCTCCACCGTCACGCCCGGCGGCAGCTCGCCAACGAGGTCCAGGCCAGCCTGGTGCGGAATCCATACCTTCACGACCGCCGACGATAGCCGTCGCCACGGTGGCCGGCGCGGGCACGGCGGAAACCGCGCACCAGGCGAGACGCGACACACCGGTGTCCGGTCCGCCCGTGACAAGGTATAACCGAGAGTCGGAGGGCAGGTCCGCCTCCACCCCGGCAGACAGGCGCTCGATGACCGACGGCTCCCCCGCCCGCGCGCGACGTTCGAGCACCCCACCTCCGGCGCTCGCCGACGCGGCGCGGCTGCGCGCGCTCGCCGACACGGGGCTGGACGCGGCTCCGGACGAGGCGTTCGACCGGTTCGCCCGACTGGTCAGCGACCTGCTGGAGGTGCCGGTCGCGCTCGTCTCGCTGGTCTCCGCCGACCGGCAGTTCTTCCCGGGCGCGGTCGGTCTGCCGGAGCCGTGGTCGCAGCGGCGGCAGACCCCGTTGAGCCACTCGTTCTGCCAGCACGTGGTGGACATCGAGGTACCCATGGTGCTGCCGGACGCCCGGCTCTACCCCCGCGTACGGGACAACCTGGCCATCGACGATCTCGGCGTCGTCGCGTACGCCGGGATGCCGTTGACCGACCTCTCCGGCCGGGTGCTCGGGTCGCTGTGCGCCATCGACAACAAGCCCCGGGCGTGGAGCGCCCGACAACTGCGGACCCTGTCCGACCTCGCCGCCGCCTGCTCGTCGGAGTTGCGCCTGCGGATCGCGCTGGACGGGGCCCAGGAGGCGCGTCGTCGGGTCGTCCGCGCGCACGAACGGCTGGAGCTGCTGGCCGGCGTGAGCGAGACGCTCGCCGGCACGCTGGACGTGGGGACATCGCTGCGCCGGCTCGCCGCCGCCATGGTGCCGCTGCTCGCCGACTGGTGCCTGCTCACCCTCGTCGGGCCGACGGGCCAGCCCCGCGAGGTCGTCGCCGTGCACCGCGACCAGGCCCGGATGCCGGACATCGACCGCTTCGCGGAACTGCTGCGTACCGGCCTGAGCCAGGAGTCCATCATCCGGACGGTGCTGCGCACCGGTCAGCCCCGGCTCGGCGGCGCGGCGTCGCTGGGCGACGTGGCCCGGGGCACCACCGATCCGGAGATGTCGACGATCGCCGAGCGGCTGGGCATCGCCTCGTACCTCAGCGTGCCGGTACAGGCCGTCGGCGGCACCGTGCTGGGCGCCATCACCCTGGTCAACACCCCGGGCCGCCAACAGTTCGACGACCGCGACCTGCTCACCGCCGTGGACATCGGCCGCCGCGCGGGGCAGGCCATCGGCAACAGCTCGATGTACGGGGAGCAACGGCACGTCGCGGAGGTCCTGCAACACAGCATGCTGCCACGACTGCCGCTGGTGCCGGAGCTGGAGCTGGCGGCCCGCTACCAGCCGGCCGCCGACCGGGTGGAGGTGGGCGGCGACTGGTACGACGCCTTCGTGCAGCCCGACGGCGACCTGATCGCGGCGATCGGGGACGTGGCCGGGCACGACATCGAGGCCGCCGCGACCATGGGTCAGCTCCGCAACCTGGTACGCGGCAACGCGTTCGGCCGGCGCGACGAGGTCGGGGCGCTGGTGAGCCACCTGGACGACGCGATCCGCGGTCTGCGGCTACCCATCGCGGCCACCGCCACGCTGGTGCGGATCGGCCCCGAACGCTCCGGTGTCCGCGAACTGACGTGGTGCAACGCCGGGCACCCACCGGCCCTGATGGTCCGCGCCGGCGGTGCGGTGGAAGTCCTCGACGCGACGCCCGAGCCGTTGCTCGGCCTGGCCCGGCCCACGCCGCGTACCAGCCACTCGACCGGTCTGACCACCGGAGACACGCTGCTGCTCTACACCGACGGGCTGATCGAGCGTCGGGACCGGTCCATCGACGACGGGCTCGCCGAGCTGGTGGGCCGGCTGACCGGCACCGACACGATGCCCCTGGACGATCTGTGCGACCTGCTGCTCGCGTCGATCCACCGTCGCGAGGACGATACGGCACTGCTGGCGGTCCGAGCCCGCTGAGAGCGGTGGACCTCGGCCGGACCGTCCGGCGGGCTACCCTGGGCCGGGTGAGAGCCCGTCCCCCGTACCCTCGCGTCCGCCGCCTCCGGGCGGTCCTCGCGGCGTCCTGCGCGGCGCTGCTGTTCGCCTCGGGTTGCAGCCTCGGCGAGCCGGAACCCGATCCGGCGGGCGAGCCACCCAACCTGCCGACCCCGTCGGCGTCGGCGAACGCCGGCGGCGCGGGCCAGCAGGCGGTGACCACCGTGCTGGCCAAGGGACTGCGGGTGCCGTGGGCCATCGCGTTCCTGCCCGACGGCGGCGCGCTGGTCACCGAGCGGGACACCGGCCGGATTCTTCAGGTGGGCCCGGAGTCCGGTCCGGACGGGCTGCGGGTCCGGGTCGTGCAGACGATCAACGACGTGGCGGCGGCGGGTGAGGGCGGCCTGCTCGGCATCGCCGTGTCCCCCGGCTACGCCCAGGACCGGACGGTCTTCGTCTACTACACCGCCGAGCAGGACAACCGGGTCGCCCGCCTGCAGATCGGCGGGCAGCCCACCCCGATCCTCACCGGTATCCCGAAGGCGAACGTGCACAACGGCGGCGGGCTGGGGTTCGGGCCGGACGGGCAGCTCTACGTCAGCACCGGTGACGCGGGAGAGCGGCCCAACGCGCAGGACACCAAGAGCCTCGGCGGCAAGATCCTGCGGATCACCGCCGACGGCAAGCCCGCGCCGGGCAACCCGTTCCCCGGCTCGCCGGTGTGGTCGTTCGGCCACCGCAACGTGCAGGGTTTCGCCTGGGATGCGGCCAAGCGCATGTACGCCGTCGAGTTCGGCCAGAACACCTGGGACGAGATCAACCAGATCACCAAGGGCGGCAACTACGGCTGGCCGGAGGTCGAGGGGCGGGCCGGCGACAAGCGCTACACCGACCCGATCACGCAGTGGGCGACGTCCGACGCGTCCTGCTCCGGGTTGGCCGCGACGGACCGGCTGCTCGTCACCGGCTGCCTGCGCGGAAAGCGACTGTGGGTGATGGAGCTGACCGACACCGGCACACTGCTCGGGCAGCCGAGCGAACTGCTGACCAACCGGTACGGGCGGCTACGCGCCGTGGCCGCCGCGCCCGACGGCTCACTCTGGGTGAGCACCTCCAACCACGACGGGCGGGGTGACCCGGCCGCCGACGACGACCGCCTCCTGCGGGTGGTCTTCGCCGGCGGCGACGGCGGCCGCAGCTGACCTGCGTCACCTTCCGCCCAGGTTTGCCAAGATCCTTCGACGGGCAGGTCAGAATCTCAGCATGGACGGGCAACGCGACGAGCAGCACGGCGACGCCGAGGGCCGGGACGACCCGGCGACCGGCGGCGAGCCGTCGCGCCCGGCCCGCCGACGGATCGGCCGCCCCGGCGGGCCGGTGCGGCGCACGGGCATGATCCTCGCCGTGCTGGTGGTGGCCCTGGCCGGGGCGGTACTCGGCGTGCTGGCCGGCGGTCGGGTGAACACCGACATCGGGCCGTTCCGGGCCAACCTCACCCTCTCGCCGGCCAGCGACGGCGGGACGACCATCGACGTGCCGCCGCTGGGCGCGCTGCTGATCGACAGCCACAGCGGGCCGACGCACCTCACCGTACGACTCGGCGCGCTCGACCAGGGGCGCACCGAGGCGCTGCTCGACGACCCCGCGAGCATCAGTCGGGCGAGCCAGAGCGCCGTGGAGGACGTGCGCTCCGGGGTGATGCGGCTCGGTCTGCGTACCCTCGCCTCGGCGGTGCTGGTCACCCTCATCCTGGCCGCGTTGGTCTTCCGGGACGTGCGCCGTACGGCCTGGGCCGGCGGGTTGGCGCTGCTGGTCACCGCCGGCAGCCTCGGCACGGCCGCCGCGACGCTGCGCCCGCAGGCGATCGAGGAGCCGCGCTACGAGGGCCTGCTGGTCAACGCGCCGGCGATCGTCGGCGACGCCCGCCGCATCGCCAACGACTACACCAAGTACGCCGAGCAGTTGCAACGCATCGTCGGCAACGTCAGTCAGCTCTACACGACGGTGTCCGCGTTGCCGGTGCTGGATCCCGCGCCGGGCACCACCCGGGTCCTGCACGTCTCCGACATGCACCTCAACCCGACGGGCTGGCAGCTGATCCGGACGGTGGTGGAGCAGTTCGGCATCGACGTGGTCATCGACACCGGCGACATCACCGACTGGGGCAGCGAACCGGAGGCCTCGTTCGTCGGCTCGATCAGCCTGCTCAAGAAGCCGTACGTGTTCATCCGGGGCAACCACGACTCGGGCAAGACCGGCGCGGCGGTGGCACGTCAGCCGAACGCGATCGTGCTGAACAACTCGACGACCACGGTCGCGGGCCTGACCATCGCCGGCATCGGCGACCCGCGCTTCACCCCGGACAAGAACACCTCACCGGCCGGCAGCGGGCTGACCCAGGAGGTGGCCGACCAGGTGATCGGCGCGGGTGACCAACTCGCCGCGACGATCCGCAACTCGCCGCGGCCGGTCAACATCGCCCTCGTGCACGACCCGGCCTCGGCCGGGCCGCTCGCCGGCACCTGCCCGCTGGTGCTGGCCGGGCACACGCACGCCCGGCAGGTCTCCAAGTTGCCGCAGGCCCCCGGCCAGCAGCCGACCGCCCTGTTCGTGGAGGGCTCCACGGGCGGGGCCGGGCTGCGCGGCCTGGAGGGCGAGAAGCCCACCCCGCTGTCGATGACGGTGCTCTACTTCGACCAGCAGAAGATGCTCCAGGCGTACGACGACATCACCGTCGGCGGCACCGGTCAGGCCCAGGTCAACCTGGAACGCCACATCGTGCAGGACCCGAGCGCCGGCGCGCCCGCCTCGGTCACCCCCACGCCGACCCGCTGAGACCGGTCAGCGCAGGGCGAGGGCGGCCAGGGCGGCGTTGACGATGCTGCCGGGCAGCAGGTCGTGCAGCTCGTACAGGTCGGCCACGCTGCCGGACTGGCCGAACTCGTCCACCCCGAGCGGCACCGCCGGCGCGCCGAGCGCCGACCCGAGCCACGCCATGGCGTGCGAGGCCGCGTCGTGCACGGTCACCACCGGCACCTGGTCGGCGAACGCGGACCGCAGCGCGCCGGGCACGCTGGGCACGGTGGCGGTGCGCACGCCCTGCCGCAGGGTGCGCTGCCAGGCCCGGTAGAGCCGGTCCAGGCTGGTCACGTCCACCACGTGCGCGGCGATGCCCTCCTCGGCCAGTTCGGCGGCGGCGGCCAGCACCTCGGGCAGCACCGCGCCGGAGCCGGCGAGCTGCACCACCGGCGCGTCGGCCAGGTGTGGGTACGCCTGGTGCGCGTCGACGAGCCGGTACGCCCCGGCGACCACCTGCCGGCGCAGCACCGCGTCACCGAGCCGGGCCCGGGCCGCCTCGAACGGCGCCTGGTCCAGCGGACGGGTGCTGAGGCGAAAGTAGTACGCGCCGTCCTCGGCCGGGGCGGCGGTCGCGGCCGGGGTCGCCCCGCCGGCGATCTGCCCGAGCGCGTCGCAGAGCAGCCAGTCGAGGCTGCCCGCGTACGCCGGCTCGACGAACGTCACCCCGGGCAGCTCCAAGCCGACCGACGCGGTGATCGTGGACTGGTGGGCGCCGCCCTCGGGGGCCAGGGTGATACCCGACGGCGTGCCGGCCACCACGAACCGCGAACCGGAGTACGTGCCGTAGAGGAACGCGTCGAGGCCCCGCAGCACGAACGGGTCGTAGACCGTGCCCACCGGCAGCAGCGGCTGCCCGGACAGGTCCCAGGAGAGGCCGAGCTGACCGAGCAGCAGGAACAGGTTCATCTCCGAGATGCCCAGCTCGATGTGCTGCCCGGTGGGGCTCTCGGTCCAGCGCAGCATCCGGTCCTCGGTCCAGGAACGCTGCTCGGTCGGGGCGAACACGCCGGTCTTGTTGATGAATCCGGCGAGGTTGGTGGAGGTGGCCACGTCCGGGGCGGTGGTGACCAGGTAACGGCCGACCTCCCGGTCCCGCGCCAGGTCCACCAGCACCCGGCCGAACACCTCCTGGGTGGAGATGGGCTTGTTGGCGCGTACTCCCGTGCTCTCCGGAACGGTGACCCCCAGCGCGCGCTCGCGCGGCGCGCGGGACAGCGCCTCCCGGCGGGCGCCGGCCCGGACGCCGGCCGGGGACGCCGGGTCGAGGCGGTCCCACTCGGTCTCGGCGGTCAACCCGTGCGCGGCACGCAGCGTGTCGACCTGCTCGGTGCTGAGCAGCGCCGAATGGTTACGCGGATTGCCGGCGATGGGCAACCCCCAACCCTTGACGGTGTACGCGAAGACGACGCTGGGCCGGTCGGTCACCGCGTCGCACTGCGCGTAGGCGTCGAGCATCGCCTGGAGGTCGTGCCCGCCCAGGTCGGTGACGAGCGGGCCGAGGTCCTCGTCGGTGATGCCCTCGATCAGCTCGGCGATGCCGGCCGGCGCGCCGTCCAGGAACTGCTTGCGCAACGTGTCGCCGGCCAGCCCGAACAGCGACTGGTACTGCTCGTTGGGCATCGCGTCGATCCAGTCGCGCAGCGCCCCGCCGCCCGGCCGGGCGTACGCCTCGGCGAGCCGACGGCCGTACTTGACCTCCACGACGTGCCAGCCGGCGGCCTCGAACTGGCCGCGCCACTGGTTGATCCGGATGCCGGGCACCACCCGGTCCAGCGACTGCCGGTTGAAGTCGACGAGCCACATCACGTTGCCCAGGCCGGTGGTGGCGGGATCGGCCACCGCCTCCCAGATGTTGCCCTCGTCCAGCTCGGCGTCGCCGATCAGCGCCACGAACCGGGAGTGCGGCCGGGCACCGAAGTGCGCGTCGACGTACCGGCGGGTGGCGGCGGCGAAGAGCGGCGCCGCCGCGCCCAGACCGACCGACCCGGTGGAGAAGTCCACCTCGTCCGGGTCCTTGGTGCGCGACGGGTACGACTGGAGGCCACCCCGCGCCCGCAACCGGGGCAGGTAGGAGCGGTCCAGGTTGCCCAGCAGGTACTGAATGGCGTGGAACACCGGGGAGGCGTGCGGCTTGACGGCCACCCGGTCCTCGGCGTCCAGGTGCGCGAACCAGAGCGCGGTCATCGCCGTGACGAGCGAGGCGCTGGACGCCTGGTGACCACCGACCTTCACCCCGTCGCCGGTGGCCCGGTCGTGGTTGGCGGCATCCACGATCCGGGTGGCGAGCCAGAGCACCCGCCGCTGGATCTCGTCGAGGACGTCAAGGTCGTGCTGGGTCACGATGGCTCCATTCGGGCGTCGCCGTTGACGCCCTCGACGAGGGGTGCGGGGTGGCCGCGTGGTCGACAGGGGTGAGGAGAAGGCCGCCGCCGGGTCGCGGCGGCGGCCTGTCCGGACGGGGTCTCAGCCCTGGACGCCGAGGCGCTCCAGGATCAGCGTGCGGACGGCGGCGGCGTCGGCCTGACCACGGGTCGACTTCATCACCGCGCCGACCAGCGCACCGGCCGCCGCGACCTTGCCGCTGCGGATCTTGTCGGCGATACCCGGGTTGGCGGCGATGGCCTCGTCCACGGCGGCGGTGAGCGCGCCGGTGTCCGAGACGACCTCCAGGCCCCGGCTGGTCATGATCTCGGTGGGCGAGCCCTCACCGTCGACCACGCCCTCCAGCACCGTACGGGCCATCTTGTCGTTGAGCTTGCCGGCGTCGACCAGGCCCTGCAACTCGGCGACCTGCGCGGGGGTGGCGCCGATGTCGGTCAGCTCCACGCCGGTCTCGTTGGCGCGGCGGGACAGCTCACCCAGCCACCACTTGCGGGCCGCCGCCGGGGTGGCGCCGGCGGCCACGGTGGCCTCGATCAACTCGACCGCTCCGGCGTTGAGCACCGACTGCATGTCCAGGTCGGACAGGCCCCACTGCTGCTGAAGCCGACGCCGGTGCACCCGGGGCAGCTCCGGCAGGGCGGCCTTCAGCTCGGCGACCCAGGCCGGGTCCGGGGCGACCGGCACCAGGTCCGGCTCCGGGAAGTAGCGGTAGTCGGTGGCCGTCTCCTTCGAGCGCCCCGACGTGGTGTCGCCGCTGTCCTCGTGGAAGTGCCGGGTCTCCTGGGTGATCCGGCCGCCCGCGTCGAGCACCGCCGCCTGCCGCAGCATCTCCGAGCGGACCGCCCGCTCCACCGACCGCAGCGAGTTGACGTTCTTGGTCTCGGTGCGCGTGCCCCACTCCTGCCCCGGCAGGTTGAGCGAGGTGTTCACGTCGCAGCGCAGCGAACCCTCCTCCATCCGCACGTCCGAGACGCCGAGGGTACGGATCACGTCGCGCAGCTCGGCGACGTACGCCCGGGCCACGTCGGGGGCGAGCGCGGCGGTGCCCACGACGGGCTTCGTGACGATCTCGACCAGCGGGATGCCGGCACGGTTGTAGTCGACGAGCGACTCCGTCGCGCCGTGGATCCGCCCGGTGGCGCCGCCGACGTGCAGCGTCTTGCCGGTGTCCTCCTCCAGGTGCACCCGCTCGATCTCGATCCGGACCGTCTCGCCGTTCACCTCGACGTCCAGGTAACCGTCGACGCAGATCGGCTCGTCGTACTGGCTGATCTGGAAGTTCTTCGGCATGTCCGGATAGAAGTAGTTCTTCCGGGCGAACCGGCACCACTCGGCGATCGAGCAGTTCAACGCCAGGCCGATCCGGATGATCGCCTCGATGGCGGCCTTGTTGGCCACCGGCAGCGACCCGGGCAGGCCCAGGCACACCGGGCAGACCCGGGTGTTCGGCTCGCCACCGAAGTCGGTCGGGCAGCCGCACCACATCTTGGTGTTCGTGCCCAACTCGACGTGGGTCTCCAGGCCGATCACCGGTTCGTAGCGCGCGACGACCTCGTCGTACGCGGGAAGCGTCGTCGTCATCTGGGCTCCTGCCTCACAGTGCCGGTGGGGTGAACGTGCCGACCGCGGACTCCAACGCGGCGGCGACCCGGTACATCCGGTCGTCGGCCATCGTCGGGGCCATCACCTGCAGGCCCACGGGCAGCCCCTCGGAGAGACCGCAGGGCACCGAGATGCCCGGGCCGCCGTACAGGTTGGTCGGAATGGTGAACAGGTCGGCCAGGTACATCTGGTACGGGTCGGCGGTGCGCGCGCCGATCGGGAAGGCCGTGAACGGGGTGGTCGGCGAAATCAGCGCGTCGACCTGCTCGAACGCGGCGTTGAAGTCCCGCGTGATCAGCGTACGGACCTTCTGCGCCTGCCCGTAGTACGCGTCGTAGTAGCCCGACGACAGCGCGTACGTGCCGATCATGATCCGGCGCTTGACCTCGGGGCCGAAGCCGGCCTCGCGGGTCAGCGACATGACCTCCTCCAGCGACCGGTTGCCGTCGTCGCCGACCCGCAGGCCGAACCGGACGCCGTCGAACCGGGCCAGGTTGGAGGAGCACTCGCTCGGGGCGATCAGGTAGTACGCCGGCAGCGCGTACGCGAACGTCGGGCAGGACACCTCGACGATCTCGGCGCCCATCTTCGCGAGCGCGTCCACCGACTCGCGGAACGCCGTCATCACGCCCGGCTCGGTGCCCTCGCCGACGAACTCGCTGACGATGCCGAGCCGTACGCCGGTCAGGTCGCCGGTCGCGCCGAGCTTCGCCGCCGCCACCACGTCCGGTACGGGCTGCGGGATCGAGGTCGAGTCGCGCGGGTCGTGCCCGCCGATCACCTGGTGCAGCAGGGCGGCGTCGAGCACGTTACGGGCGCACGGGCCGGGGGTGTCCAGCGACGAGGAGAACGCCACCAGGCCGTACCGGGAGGTGCCGCCGTAGGTGGGCTTCGCCCCGACGGTGCCGGTGACCGCTCCGGGCTGGCGGATCGAGCCACCGGTGTCCGAGCCGATCGCCAGCGGCGCCTCGTACGCGGCCAGCGCGGCAGCGCTGCCACCACCCGAACCACCCGGGATGCGGCTCAGGTCCCACGGGTTGTGCGTCGGGCCGTACGCCGAGTACTCGGTGGAGGAGCCCATCGCGAACTCGTCCATGTTCGTCTTGCCCAGCATCACCGTGCCGGCGTCGCGCAGCCGCTGCACGATCGTCGCGTCGTACGGCGGGCGCCAGCCCTCGAGGATCTTCGAGCCGACGGTGGTCGGCACGCCACGGGTGGCGAGCACGTCCTTCACCGCGACCGGCACGCCCGCGAGCGGGCCCAACTCCTCACCGGCGGTCCGGCGCTCGTCCACGGCCCGGGCGGCGGCGAGCGCGCCCTCGCTGTCCACGTGCAGGAACGCGTGCACCCGGTCGTCGACCGCGGCGATCCGGTCCAGGTGCGCCTGGGTCACCTCGACGGCGGAGGTCTCCCCGCCGGCGACCAGGGCGGCGATCTCCGTCGCGGTCATTCTGGTCAAATCACTCATGACGCCACTCCGCTTCGCTCCGTGCCGCCACGAGGCACCACCGCACCGCACTGCTGATTCGCTCGCTGGCGCTCGCTCATGACGCCACGTCCTCGCTCAGAATCCGGGGTACGCGGAACCGCTGCTCCTCGGCATCGGGCGCACCGGACAGCACCTCCTCGGGGGTCAGGCACGGCGTGACGACGTCCTCGCGGAAGACGTTTGTCAGCGGCACCGAGTGTGAGGTCGGCGGGATGTCCGCGGCGGCGACCTCACCGACCTGGGCGACCGCCTGGAGGATCACGTCGAGCTGGCCGGCGAACGTGTCCAGCTCCTCCTCGGTGACGGCGAGCCGCGACAGGCGCGCCAGGTGCGCGACCTCCTCGCGGGAGATGGCGGCCATCCGTGCCCCCTTCTGATGTCCTGCTGATCGGGCGGTGTGCCGGCCGCGCGGCGGGTGCAGCGTGACGCGCGGTGACCGGAGCGAGTCTATTGCTCCGCGCCCCGCGCCGGCTGCTCGGGTGGGTCAGCGCGTCAGCCGGCGGCCGGCGTCCGTCTCCGGGCCGCCGCTGGGGCGCACCGGCCGGTAGCGGGCCAGCCAGGTGACCAGCTCCTCGGCGGGCATCGGACGCGCGTAGAACCACCCCTGGGCCGCGTCGCAGCCGGCCGCGTACAGCATCCGCCAGGTCCGCTCGTTCTCCACACCCTCCGCGACCACCCGCAGGCCCAACGCGCCCGCCAGCTCGATCGTCGAGCGGACGATCGCCGCGTCGTCGGCGTCCTCGGCCATTCCCAGCACGAACGAGCGATCCACCTTCACCTCGGACAGCGGCAGCCGGCGCAGATGCTGCAAGGACGAGTAGCCGGTGCCGAAGTCGTCAAGCGCGATGGCCACCCCGATCTTGTGCAACCGGGTGATCGTCGCCAGCACCCGACGCGGATCGGCCATCAGGGCGCCCTCGGTGATCTCCAGTTGCAGCCGCTCGGCCGGCACCCCGTAGCGGGCCAGCCGGTCGGCGATCTGGTCGGCGATCTCGCCGGTGTGCAGGTCGCGCACGCTCACGTTGAGCGCCGCGCGCAGCCCGATGCCGGCCGCCGACCACTTGGCGAGCTGCTCCACCACGTCGTCCACGACCCGGCGGGTGAGCAGCCGCATCACCGCGCTCTGCTCGGCGACCCGGATCAGCTCCTCCGGGTCGACCATGCCCCGGCGGGGATGCCGCCAGCGCAGCAGAGCCTCGACGCCGACCACCTCGCCCGTCGCGATGGCGATCTGCGGTTGGTAGTACATGGTGATCTCACCGGCGTCGTCGACCGGCTCACCGTCGCGTGCCCACCCGGTCGGCCCGATCGTCGACCCGATCGCCCGTCCGCCCGTAGCGGACCCGCCGTCGCGCACCGGACGGCGGTCGCCCGCCGTCGACAGCGCGCCACCGTTCGGCGAGCGCCGCCCGTGACCGCCGGCACGCCGATCCCGGCTCGGACCGGGCCGGGTACCGGGAATCGTCGCGCGGCTGTTGCGGCCCCGGATCGGATCTGCCCCGGTGGCGATCCGATTGATCAACTCATCGGCGTGCGCCACCTCGTCGCCGGCACGCCGACGGCGACCCCACCACCGCCCGCCGGCCACCGGCGGCGCGGCGATCACCGGCGCGGCCCCGGCCGGCAGCGCGGCGCCGTCACCGCCGCGAACCTCGGCCTCCACCGCGAGGGGTACGTCTACCGTCCGCTCCGACCCACCCCGCTCGGTGTGCCGGGCCGGCGCGGCCTCGCCCGCTGGTACGGCCCGCGCGGCGTCCACGGCGTGCCCCGCCTCGTCGGCGTGATCCGCCTCGACAGCGTGATCCGCCTCGACGGCGTGGTCCGCCCTGTCGGCGTGACCTGCTTCGGCCGCGTGATTCGCCCGGTCGGCGTGATCTGCCTCGGCCGCGTGGCCGGCCTCGACGGCGTGGCTCGCCCCTTCGGCGTGGCCCGCCTTGGCCACGTGGCTCGCCTCGGCCACGTGGTCTGCCTTGGCCACGTGGTCTGCTGCGACGGCGTCGCTCGCGTCGGCCGCGTGATATGCCTCGACGGCGGGTGAGCCGGATTCGAGCACCCGTCGGAGGTCGGCGAGGAGCCCGAGACGCTCGGCCGAGTTGTGGTCGGACTCCGGGGCGTACACGGCGACCGTGTCGTTGCGATGCTTGGCGTCGTACATCGCCACGTCGGCGTGCCGCATCAGGGTGGCGAAGTCCTCACCGTGCTCGGGGAAGAGGGCGATCCCGATGGAGCCGCCGACGTCGAGCGGCAACCCGTCCAAGGGCACCGGCTCGGCCAACGCCCCGACCACCCGGTCGGCCAGCTCACGCGCCTGACCTACGTCGGACAGCCCGGTCATCACGATGGCGAACTCGTCCCCACCCAGCCGGGCGATCATCTGCGGTCGGGGTTCCACGTCCGCGAGTCGGGCACTGACCTCGACCAGCAGCCGGTCCCCCACCGCGTGCCCGAGCGCGTCGTTGACGTTCTTGAAGCGGTCCAGGTCGATGAGCAGCAGCGCCAGATGTCCGCCGGGCTCGCCCCGGGCGGTCCGCTCGGCGTGCAGGTGGACCTGCTCCGCCACCTCGGCCAGCAGCGCCTTTCGGTTCGGCAGACCGGTCAGCGGGTCGGCGGCGGCGAGGTGCTGCTGCTCGACGGTCAACCGGGCCATCCGGTACACGGCGAACAGCGGCACCAACACCAGTGGGATCAGCGCCGCACTGAGCCGGGCGGCGGCGACGAGCACCGGTGCGAGCAGCAGCAGCGAGCCGGTGGAGAGCAGTTCGAAACCGACGCCCTGGCGGACGGTGGGCCACCAGCGGCCGCCGAAGCGCAGTCGTACGGCCCAGCTCACCAGCGCGTAGTTCACCGAGAACCAGGCGAGCGTCGCGCCGCCGACGGCGACCACGTCGGTCCAGTGCAGGCGTCCCCCGGAGAAGATGGTGCCTGGCCCAAGCTGGACGACCCCGTAAGCGGCGGCGAGCGCGCAGGCGTACTGGCCGACGTTGAACGCCGTCCGCCAGGCGGCGTTGCCCATCCGCCAGCCGGAGACGATCACCCCGAGGGCCTGCACCGCCACCGCCGGGCCGGGCCCCCAACCGAGCAGGATCGCGAAGGTGAAACAGGTGGACGGGAAGACCGCCGAGGTCTGCCGTCGCCCGGGCGGGACGAACGGGCGCGCGTCGCAGATCACCGCGAGCGCGGCCATCGTCCAGAACGCCACCGGCAGCCGGGACAGCTCCCCGGGAAGCGTCGTGAGTGGACCAGCGATGGTCAGCGCCGCCACCACCAGGATGCCGACGACGAAGGTGGCGAACGGCGCCACCCGCCCAGGTGGGAGGGAGTTGCGCGGGTCAGCGACCTCCATCACACCTCCCGAGGAACTGTCGACGTGTCGGTGAGAACGTCGTCACCCAATGAAACGCCCTCAGCCCCGAGTTTCCCGGTATGACAGTCACGAATCGGTAGTAGTCGTAATTAAGTTGGTATACGCGGCGGCCACCCCGGGAACGCGGCGGCGTCAGCCCTCGACGCGGGCGACCTCCCGCGCGGCGTCCGGCCCCGCGTCCAGCAGCAGCCGGAACCCGTCCTCGTCCAGCACCGGCACCTTGAGGCTGGCGGCCTTGTCGGCCTTGGACCCCGGGTTGTCCCCCACGACGACGAAGCTCGTCTTCTTGGAGACCGACCCGCTGACCTTGCCGCCCCGGGTCTGCACGGCCTCGGCGGCCTGGTCCCGGGAGAAGCCGGCGAGGGTGCCGGTCACCACGACGGTCAACCCCTCCAGCGGACGCGGGCCCTCGTCGACCGCCTCCTCGGCCATTCGTACGCCCGCGTCGGCCCACTTGCGGACCACCTCGCGGTGCCAGTCCACGGCGAACCACTCCCGGATGCTGGCCGCGATGGTCGGCCCGACGCCGTCTACCGAGGACAGCTCCTCCTCGCTGGCCGCGTCGATGGCCTCCATGGATCGGAAGTGCCGGGCCAGCGCCTGGGCGGCGGTGGGGCCGACGTGCCGGATGGAGAGGGCCACCAGCACCCGCCACAGGTCACGTTCCCGGGCGACGGCCAGGTTGTCGAGCAGCTTGACCGCGTTGGTGCCGAGGCTGCCGTCCTTGTTGACGAAGAACGGCGACCGGGACAGTTGGTCGGCGTCGAGCTGGAAGAGGTCACCCTCGTCGGCGACGATCTCCGCGTCCAGCAGCGCCCCCGCGCTCTTGTAGCCGAGCACCTCAATGTCGAACGCGCCGCGGCCGGCAAGGTGGAACACCCGCTCGCGGAGCTGGGCCGGGCAGCTGCGGGTGTTGGGGCAGCGGATGTCGATGTCGCCCTCCTTGGAGGGCGCGAGCGGGGTGCCGCAGGACGGACAGGTGGTCGGCATGACGAACGGGCGGGCGTCGGCGGGCCGCAGGTCGACCACCGGACCGAGCACCTCGGGGATCACGTCGCCGGCCTTGCGCAGCACCACCGTGTCGCCGATCAGCACGCCCTTGCGTTCCACCTCGCGGGCGTTGTGCAGGGTGGCGAGCGCGACCGTGGAGCCGGCCACCCGCACCGGCTCGAGCACGGCGAACGGGGTGACCCGACCGGTACGCCCCACGTTGACATCGATGTCGAGGAGCTTGGTGGTGACCTCCTCCGGCGGGTACTTGAAGGCGATCGCCCAGCGCGGGGCTCGACTGGTCGAGCCCAGACGGCCCTGGATGGAGACCGGGTCGACCTTGACCACGACACCGTCGATCTCGTGCTCGACGTCATGCCGGTGCTCGGCGTAGTAGGCGATGTATTCCGCGACACCGGACAGGTCCGGCACGACCCGCCACCGGTCACTGGTCGGCAGCCCCCACGCCTTCAGCGCCGCGTACGACTCGGACTGCGCGGCGGGCTGGAACCCCCGACGCGCGCCGATGCCGTGCACCACGAGACGCAGCGGCCGGGAGGCGGTGACCCGCGGATCCTTCTGCCGCAGGCTGCCGGCGGCGGCGTTGCGCGGGTTGGCGAACGGCGCGCGCCCCTGCTCGACCAGGCCCGCGTTGAGGTCGGCGAACGCGGCGACCGGGAAGTAGATCTCGCCCCGGACCTCCAGCAGCTCGGGGATCGTCGGGAACTCGGCGGACTGCGTGAGCTGGCCGGGCACGTCCCGGATGCTGCGCACGTTGGCGGTGACGTCCTCGCCGGTGCGGCCGTCGCCCCGGGTGGCCGCCTTGACCAGCCGACCGGCCTCGTAGGTCAGGTTGATCGCCAGACCGTCGACCTTCAACTCGCAGAGGTAGGGCACCGGCCCGCCGGCGTCCCGTTCGACCCGCTCGGCCCAGGCCGCTAGCTCCTCGTCGGCGAAGGCGTTGTCGAGCGAGAGCATCCGCTCGGCGTGCGTGACCGGGGTGAAGTCGGTGGAGAACGTGCCGCCCACCCGTTGGGTCGGCGAATCCGGCGTACGCAGCGCGGGAAACTCCTGCTCCAACGCCTCCAGCTCGCGCAGCTGCTTGTCGAACTCGGCGTCGGTGACGATCGGCGAATCCAGCACGTAGTAGCGGTACTGATGCTCGGTCAGCTCGCCACTCAGCGTGGCGTGCCGCTCCCGCGCCTGCGGCGTCGGCTCCGCGCCGGCCGCCGCCTCCTGAGCCGGGCTGACCTGCTGACCGATCTGCTCCTCGGACACCCCGCCACCTTCGGACACGCCTGCGACCTCCCTGATCACGCTACTAAGGCACGGTATCGGTCCGGGCTGACAATCCGCCGCCCACCCGCACCGACGGCGACGCCCCGCGCTCCCGGTCCCGGGGCCCCGCCGCGCGCAGCCACCGAACCCGCCGATCTTGATCAACTCCAGATCGCCGACGCCGGGGTGTCCTGATGCCCCGGATGCCCCAACATCCGCGACATGGAGTGGATCAAGGCCGCCGTACCCGCGCGGACCCAGCAGGACCGTCCGTGCGAGCCGGGCGGAGGTACCGCCAGCGGAGTGAACGCCGGCCTCGCGGCGACCTCGGCAACCCCGGCGGCGGTGCCCCGAAGGGCAGAGGCGGGCCCGTCGCCAACCTCCCGGCGATCTTGCAGTTTCGGTCGTCGATAGGGGTGGGATGCCCAAAATGTCGCAGCAGAAAGTGCAAGATCGGCGCGGGTGAGGGGTGGGCCGGCGCGGGTGCGGGTGGGCCGACGCGGGTGGGCCGACGTGGGATGGCTGCTGACCGTGGCGGTTCCGAACCGTCCTGGACCGCGGGGACGCTGACGGCACGAGCGGCGGTGGCGTCGACGGGCGGCGGGGGCGGTGGCGGTGGCGTGCGAGGATCGCCGCACGAAGCGGCCGGCGTGCCGCGTGGGCGCGGAGGTGGCGATGAACGAGACGCTGCTCTGGGCGGCGGCGATCCTGCTCGCGGTGGCAGCCGGTTGGGCGTGGAACAGTTGGCGGCACCGGGCGGCCACGCGACGACCGACCGACCGAACCGGTCCGGGTGCCACGACCCGCGCGGGTGGGCGTCGTCCCGCGCCTCCGAGGCCGCGCGGCACCGATCGGCCGGGCGCGACGCCCCACTCCCGTGACACTGATCGGGCGGCCGACGCTCCGGCGGCGGGCGAGATCTGGTGGGCCGACGTCCCGTACGCCGACGGCAGCGGCTCGAAGATCCGCCCCTGCCTGGTGCTACGCGCCGACTCGCGGGGCGCCGACGTCCTGAAGATCACGAGTCAGGACAAGAGCGACCGCGACGACCACGTCCGGATTCCCACCCGGGACTGGGATCCCGGCGCCGAGCACGACAGCTACCTCAGCCTGACCGAGCCGGTCCGGATCAGCTCGGCCGACTTCGCCGACCGCGCCGGCCGCTGCGATGCCGACCTGTGGCGCAAGGTCCGCAGCCTGCGTCACCTGCCCACCAGCTGAGGCCGGCGGAGCCGAAGGCACCCCCACCCCACGCCATGATCCACTCGACTTCCAGTAAACCGACCTGTCTACCTGTCAGTAACACCCCGACTTCCAGGAAATCGAGTCGATCTCGGCACTCCGGCCGCGCCAGGCCGGGCCAGGCCAGGCCAGGCCGCGCGGTCAGTCCCAGCTCTCGCCGAGGGTGGCGAGCTGATCGGCGTACTCGATGCGCTCGGCCCATTCGGACGGCCAGGCGGCCATGCCCGTCGCCGCGCCCACGAAGGCGCCGGCCAGGGCGGCGATCGAGTCGGAGTCACCGGCGGTCCTCGCGCCCCGGGCCAGCGCCGCGACCGGATCGTCGGCATGCCGTACGGCGCAGTACAGCGCGGTGGCCAGCGCCTCCTCGGCCACCCAACCCTGCCCGGTGGCCCGGCACGGGTCGCCGCCGTCGTCCGGCGCGCGCAGGGCGGTCGTCAGCCGGCGCAGCGCCGCCAGGCACTCGTCCCAACCGTGGGCGATGAACTCCTCCGGCGTGTCGACCCCCGGGCGTCGCCAGAGGTCGCCCAGCCAGTCCTGCCGGTAGACCTGGCGTTGGGAATGCGCCCGCTCGGTGAGGATCGCGGGCAGCTCGGGCAGCGTGAGGCCACCGCGCAGGGCGACGACCGCGTACGCGGTGAGTTCGCTGGCGGCCAGACCGGTCGCGTGGCCGTGGGTCAGCCCGGCCTGCAACTGGGCCAGACCGGCCATCGTGTCGAGGTCGACGTCCAACAGCCCCACCGGCGTGACGCGCATGTTCGCGCCGCAGCCCTTCGAACCGGCGACCGTCGCCTGCTGCCAGCGCAGCCCTCGATCCAGGTCGGCGCAGGCGCGTAGGCAGGTCATCCCGGGGGCACGGTTGTTGTCCGGGCTGACCGACCAGGCCACGAAGCGGCGTCGCAGCAGCGGCTCCACCGCGTCCGGTGTGAACGTCGGGGCCTCGTGCAGCGCCCAGCCCACCGCCAGCGCCATCTGCGTGTCGTCCGTGACCAGCGCCGGGTCGCCGGTCAACTCACGTGGGCCGGTCGGACCGTAGCGGCGTTGGATGTCGGCGACGGTCAGGAACTCGGTGGGCTTGCCCAGCGCGTCGCCGTAGGCGAGACCGAAGAGCGAACCGGAGGCGCGCAGCACGGCGGTGGAGGTCACGGCGGCCATCATGCCCGGCCGCCGCAACCGCCCTCAGGCGCGGTCAGTCCGAGCAGAGGCTAGAAGCGGTCAGTCCCAGCAGAGGCAGAACGGATGGCCGACCGGATCCGCGTAGACTCGGAAACCCTCGCCTTCGCCGGGCAGCCGCCGCGCGCCGAGCGCTAGCGCCGCCTTCTCCGCGCTCTCGATGTCGTCCACGGTCACGTCCAGATGGAACTGCTGCGGGCGGTCCGGGTCCGGCCAGGACGGCGTACGCAGGTTGAGCGCCCGCTGGAAGGCCAGTCGCGGCTGGTGACCGGGCAGGCCACCGAGCACCACCCAGTCGCCGTCCTCGGAGGCGGCCTCGGCGAAGGGGATGCCGAGCAGCTCGGAGTAGAACGCGGCCAGCGCCTGCGGGTCGGGGCAGTCGATCACCACTGAACGTAGCTGTCCAATCATGACGGTCATCCTGCCCAGCGGGTACGACAGAAAAACCTCACTCCTCGGCGAACCGGCGGCCGGCGTCCCGGCAGGCCGCGAGCACCGCCCGGGCGTACTGCGGGGTGGCGCCGGCCAGGCCACACGCCGGGGTGACGACCACCTGCTGGGCGAGCTGCCGGCGGGGGAAGCCGAGGCGGTCCCAGATGTGACGTACCCGATCGGCGATCTGCCCGGAGGTCGGCGCGCCACCGGCCGACGGCGGCCGGGTCGGCGCGGCGCCGGCCAACAGCCCGAGGCCGGCGTCGATCGCTTCGCCCAGCGGATCCAGGTCGGTGACGAGATCGAGGTCGAGGGCGACCGCGACGGCCCCGGTGGAGCGGATCAGCTCCAACGGCACGTCCGGGGCGCAGCAGTGCACGACCGTGGGTACGGCCACCGCGTCGACGACCGTGCGCAGCAGCGCTGCCGCGTCGACCGAATCCACCGCCCGGTACGCGCCGAGCCCGCTCTCGGTCGGCACCCGTCCGGCCAGCACTGTCGGCAGCGACGGCTCGTCGAGTTGCAACAGCACCGATGCCTGGGGCAGCCGTCGCGCGACCGCCGCCACGTGCTCGCGCAGCCCTTCGGCGAGCGAGCCGGTGAGGTCGCGCACGGCACCGGGGTCGCGCAGCAGCCGACCACCGATCGGCAGCTCCAGCGCGGCGGCCAGGGTGAACGGACCGCCGGCCTGCACCTTGATCGGGCCGGCGTACCCCTCGGCCTGCTCGGCGAGCTGGTCCAGGTCACGCTCCATCAGGTCCCGGGCCCGGCGCAGGTCACGGCCGGCGCGGGGAGCGACCCGCCAACGCCCGGTGTACAGCTCGACGGGCAGCTCGACCAGCAGCCCGGCGCTGCGCCCGATCAGGTCGGCTCCGGGGCCTCGGGCCGGCAGCTCGGGCAGGTGCGGCAGGTCGGGAAGTTCGCCGAGGACCACCCGCTGGGCCTCGGCGATGTCGGTGCCGGGCAGCGAACCGATGCCGGTCGCCGCGCCCGCCGGCCAGGGCCACGCCTGATCTGTCACGGCCGAAGGCTATCCCGGTGGGCGCGGCGACGATGCGGCGACCAGCCGACGTCCACGCTGCGCGAGCCACCACCTGGTGTGCGCGCCGGCCTGGAGCCGCCCGCTCAGCCGGCGATCGTGGCCGAGCCGAGGACGATGTCGCCGGCCGGGTCCGGTCGGTAGGCCACCAGGGCCTGGCCGGCGGCGACGCCGCGGACCGGCCGGCGCAGCTCGGCGTGCAGCGCGTCGCCGTCGAGGTCGACGGTCGCCGGCACCACGTCGCCGTGCGCGCGGAGCTGCACCTCGCACTCGACCGGCGCGTCCGGGCGCGGACCGCCGGTCCAGACCGGGCGGACGGCTCGGACCCGGGACACCTCCAGCGCCTCGGCCGGACCGACCGTCACGGTGTTGGTCTTGGGCGTGATGGAGAGCACGTAACGTGGCCGACCGTCGGGGGCGGGCCGGTCCAGGTGCAGGCCGCGACGCTGGCCCACCGTGTACGCGTACGCCCCGGTGTGGCTGCCGACGACCGCGCCGGTGCTCGCGTCGACGACGTCGCCGGGCGTCTCGCCGAGCCGGTCGGCGAGGAAGCCACGGGTGTCACCGTCGGCGATGAAGCAGATGTCGTGGGAGTCCGGCTTGTCGGCCACCGCCAGGCCGCGCTCGGCGGCCTCCGCGCGGACCTGCGCCTTGGTCGAGTCGCCGAGCGGGAACATCGAGCGGTCCAACTGCTCGCGGGTGAGGACCGCCAGCACGTACGACTGGTCCTTGGCGATGTCGACGCTGCGGCGCAACAGCCCGTCCGGGCCGAGCCGGGCGTGGTGACCGGTGACCACCGCGTCGAAGCCCAGCGCGATCGCCCGGTCCAGCACCGCCGCGAACTTGATCTTCTCGTTGCAACGGAGACACGGATTCGGCGTACGACCTGCGGCGTACTCGGCGACGAAGTCGTCCACCACGTCCTCGTGGAACCGGTCCGCCATGTCCCACACGTAGAACGGAATGCCGATGACGTCGGCGGCCCGGCGGGCGTCTCGGGAGTCCTCCAGCGTGCAGCAGCCGCGCGCCCCGGTCCGGTACGTCTGCGGGTTACGGGCCAACGCCAGGTGCACGCCGGTCACGTCGTGCCCGGCCGCCACCGCCCGCGCCGCCGCCACGGCCGAGTCAACCCCGCCCGACATCGCCGCCAGAACTCTCACCAGCAAACCCCCTTCCCCACCAACCCTAACCACCACCCCGAACCAACCCCCACCCCCACCCCCAACCCCGCCCCGCCCGCGTCCACACCGACCCACCCACCCAGGTTGATCATGAAGTTATTGCCCCGACACGCCGATCCGCACGGCAATAACTTCATGATCAACGGGGACAGAAGCGGGGAAGGGGGCGGGCGCGGGGGTTAGCGGGGGGTTCGGGGGGCGGCGGCTCGGCGGGCCCGCTCCACCGCTGCGGGGAGGGCCGACACCAGGGCGTCGATCTCGGCCTGGGTGCTGGTGTGGCCGAGGGTGAGACGCAGCGACGATCGGGCGCGGTCGTCGTCGGCGCCCATCGCCAGCAGCACGTGCGACGGCTGGGCGACGCCGGCCGAGCAGGCCGAGCCCGTCGAGCAGGCGATGCCCTGGGCGTCGAGCAGAAGCAGCAGGGCGTCGCCCTCGCAACCCGGGAAGGAGAAGTGCGCGTTGCCGGGGAGCCGGTCGGTCGGGTCGCCGTTGTAGATCACCTCGGGCACCGCCCGGCGGACCCGCTCGATCAGGTCGTCGCGCAGCGCGGCCACCCGGGCCGCGTACTCCTGCTGGCCCTTGACCGCCGTCTCGACGGCGACCGCGAAGGCGACGATGCCGGCGGTGTCCAGCGTGCCGGAACGGACGTCGCGCTCCTGACCGCCGCCGTGCAGCAGCGGTACGGCGGCCACGTCCCGGCCGAGCAGCAGGGCGCCCACCCCGATCGGGCCGCCCAGCTTGTGACCGGTGACGGTCAGCGCGGAGGCCCCGCTGGCGGCGAAGTCGACCGGCACCTGGCCGACGGCCTGGATGGCGTCGGTGTGGAACGGCACACCGTACTCGGCGGCGACGGCGGCCAGCTCGGCCACCGGCTGCACGGTACCGACCTCGTTGTTGGCCCACATCGCGGTGACCAGGGCCACCCGGTCGGCGTGCGCGCTGAGCTCGGCGCGCAGGTTCTCCGGGTCGAGCCGGCCGGTGGAGTCCACCGGCAGCGAGCAGACCTCGGCGTTCTCGTGCTCGGCCAGCCAGTCGACCGAGTAGAGCACGGCGTGGTGTTCGACGGCGCTGGAGACCACCCGCCGACGGTCGGCGACCGCGTCCCGGCGGGCCCAGAAGAGGCCCTTGACCGCCAGGTTGTCGCTCTCCGTGCCACCGCCTGTGAAGATCACTTCGGACGGCCGGGCGCCCAGCACGGCGGCCACCCGTTCGCGCGACTCCTCGACCCGGCGACGGGCACGACGACCGGCCGCGTGCAGGGAGGACGCGTTGCCGACCTCGCGGGCGGTGGCGACGTACGCCTCCAGTGCCTCGTCGAGCATGGGGGTGGTAGCCGCGTGATCCAGGTAAGCCATCACCCTTCAGCGTACGGCCGACCGGCCAGCGACCTCAGGGCGGAGTGGCCTGCGCGCGACGTGCCGGGGTGTGACGGCCACCCCGGCACGAAGCGGACACGGCCTGGTCAGGCGGGCACCGCCGTGACGACGATGTTGTCGCGGTACCTGCGGGCCTTGGCGTCGAACGGCCCCCCGCAGGTGATCAGGGTCAACCGCGGCTTGCCGTCCCGGGCGAAGTAGCGGTCCAACGGAATCTTGGTCTTGGCGTACTCCTCCCGGGCGACGACCCGGTACCGCCGCGCCGCGCCGTCGCTGCCGGTCGCGGTCAGCATGTCGCCCTGGTCCAGCTCGCGCAGCCGGTAGAACGCGCCCTTGCCCTGTCTCGCGCTGTCCACGTGCCCGGCGATGACCACCGATCCGGCGTCGGCCTCCAGGCCGGGGCCGTAGCGGTACCAGCCGATCTCGTCGACGCTCGGCGGCACCTCGAACTCGTTGGTGCGCTCGTTGATGCCGACCGCGTTGACGGTGGCGGTGACACCGATCTCCGGGATGACCAGCCAGACCGGCGGGACGGTCTCCGCATCGCCCGGCAGGTCACCGACGGTCACCGGCACCGACGGGACGGCCGCGGTCGGGGTGGGGCTCGCCAGCGCGGTCGCCTCCTCGGCGCCGACGTTTCCGGCCGGCTGCGAGTTGCACGCCACCAGGGTGGCGACGGTGAGCGCGG
Organism: Micromonospora sp. DT44; assembly: GCF_049841635.1. Taxonomy (NCBI): domain Bacteria; kingdom Bacillati; phylum Actinomycetota; class Actinomycetes; order Micromonosporales; family Micromonosporaceae; genus Micromonospora; species Micromonospora sp. DT44. Next base: position 34,617 of record NZ_JBNCKS010000008.1, read on the forward strand.
CAGCGCCGGCGGCCAGGGCCGCCAGCGCGCCGCGGTTGCGCACCGTCACTTGCGGCCGGTCCGCGCGGTCGCCATCCGCGCCCCACCACCGACCAGCAGGAGTACGCCGGCACCGGTGAGCGCGTACCACCAGGCGCCCACGCCGGTACCCGCCTGACCACCGTCACCGCTCGGCACTCCGCCCGGTGCGGAGTGCAGGCCGGTGATCGTCTGGGCCACCACGTCGAGGTTCTTGCCCTCGGCGGAGCCGATGGCGTAAACGATCGTCGCGGTGCCCTCCTTGAGATTCAGGTCCGCCGGGCCGATGGCCACGGTGTCGGTGCCCGCCAGCACCACGTCCGCCTTCACCTCGCCGGCGTCGACGTCGCCCTTGGCCTCGTTCGGGTTGGTCAGGCCCTTGAAGACCGGAGTGCCGCCGGCCCGTACGTCGACCGCCGGGGCGGCCGCCGTGTGCCGGACGATCAGGCGGGCCTTGCCGGCGTCGACCTTGGAGACGTCGTTGACGAACGGCGTGATCTTCGGCTTGCCGGCGGCGTCGAGGTGTGCGGCGATGCTGATGTTCGCCCCGCCCGGCACCTTGGCGTTGTCAGCCTTGAGGATCGCGCTGCCGACCGGCTCGCCGGGCTTGGTGAGGGCGATGTCGTACTCCCCCTCGGCCAGGTTCAGTGGACCGGCGACGTCGCCGGGCTTGAAGTTGTCCAGCGTCTTCTTGCCGTTGACGTAGACGTCGACCGGGGTGTCCGGGATGCCGTGGACGACGGAGACCTTCGACGTGGCGGCGTACGCGGGCGTGGCGGTGAACGCGCCGACACCGGCGAAGGCGAGCGCGGCGACCGCGCCGCCCGCGGCGACCCGACGGAAGTACGAGAGCTGCATGTCTGCCTCCTGGTGATTGGTGCTGATTCGTCAGGCCTGGCTTGCAGAACGGGTTACGCCGGCTCCGCGACGGGCAGATGCGCTCTCGACGCGTTTCTTTTTCTCGGTCTCGACCGCATCCAGATGACCATCGGCGGCCGAAGAGCAGGTGAGATGACTTTGACCGGGAGAGTGGGGCGAGGGCTGTGGCGGCTACAGTCGGGCATGCCCCATCGAAGGCGGGCCGCCCCGTGACGGCGCTGCCACCGCAACCGGACCCACCGGCGGACGACCTCGCGGCCCGGTTCCGAGCCGGCGACGAGGCGGCGCTGCGTGCGGCGTACGAGCGTTACGGCCGCGCCGTCCTGCACCTGGCGACCACCATGCTGGCCAACCGGGCCGACGCCGAGGACGTGACCCAGGCGACGTTCGTGGGCGCGTGGCTGGGCCGGGAGACCTTCGACCCGGCCAAGGGCTCGTTGGTCGGCTGGCTGCTCGGCATCGGCCGACGCAAGGTGATCGACCGCTTGCGCGCCTCGGCGCGGGAAACCCGGGTGGTGGAGACGGTCCGGCAACTGCCCGAGCCGGCGCAGACCGGACCGGACCCGGACCGGGTGGTGGATCGGCTGGTGATCGCCGACGAGCTGGCACGCCTCCCGGACGACCAGCGGCGGATGCTGGAGTTGGCCTTCTACGACGACCTGACACACCAGCAGATCGCCGCGGTGACCGGGGTGCCGCTGGGCACCGTGAAAAGTCACATCCGGCGCGGCATGGCGAGCTTGAAACGCAGATGGGAGGTGGATGGTGCAGCACCTGGAGCACGAGCGGCTGGTCTTTCTGGCGCTCGGTGAGAGCGAGGCGGACGACGGGGAGCGCACCCACCTCGACACCTGCGCGCACTGCCGGACGGAGCTGACGACCCTGCAGGAGGTGGCCGGGCTCGGCGCCGAGACGCAGGGCCTCGGCGACCTGCCCGACCCGCCGGAGCACATCTGGCAGGGCATCCAAGCCGACATCCGGGCGGCCGAGGGCACTGCGGTCCCCGCGCCCGTGGCGGTGCTGACCGGTGGCGATCGGCAGCAGGTGCCGGGGCAGCCCCGCGCGACGGCGACCGAGGCGGTCACCCGGCTGGACCCCACGCGCCGGCCCCACCGGGGTCGCGGCTGGTCCCGTTGGGCGGCCACGGCGGTGACCGCCGTCGCGGCGGCGGCGATCGGTGTGGTGGGCACGGTCACGGTGCTGCGGCCGACGGATCCGACGCCTGCGCAGACGCCGACGGTGCTGGCCAGCGCGCCACTGGCGGCCTTCGGCTCGACGCCGAAGTCGGCCCAGGGCGATGCGCGCGTTCTGCAGAGCGGTCAACTACATCTGCATGTGGCGAATCTCCCGCGCGTGCCGGGGTACTACGAGGTCTGGCTCATCAACCCGACGACCATGGAGATGTTCTCGATCGGCACCCTCGGTGGCGACGCGGACGCTCTACTGCCCCTGCCCCCGAACGTCGATCTCAAGAGCTATTCGGTGGTCGACGTGTCCGCCGAGCAGTACGACAACAACACCCGCCACTCCGGCGACAGCCTGTTGAGGGGCACCCTGACGGGCTGATCGGCGGGCCGGCTCAGCTCCCCGGCCCGCCGATCAGCTCCCCAACGAAAAAGTGGCCGCCCGTCACGACGGGCGGCCACTTTCTGCGTCACATGCTCACTTGCGCTTGCGGATCTCCTCGGCGGCCTGCGGAACGATCTTGAACAGGTCGCCCACCACGCCGAAGTCGGCCAGCTCGAAGATCGGCGCCTCGCCGTCCTTGTTGACGGCGACGATCGTCTTCGAGGTCTGCATGCCGGCCCGGTGCTGGATCGCGCCGGAGATGCCCAGCGCCACGTAGAGCTGCGGGGAGACGGTCTTGCCGGTCTGACCCACCTGGAACTGGTGCGGGTAGAAGCCGGAGTCGACGGCCGCGCGGGACGCGCCGACGGCGCCACCGAGCAGGTCGGCCAGCTCCTCGACCAGCTTGAAGTTGTCGGCGTTGCCGACGCCACGACCGCCGGAGACGACGATGCCGGCCTCGGTCAGCTCGGGCCGCGAGCCCTTCTGCTCGGCGACCCGCTCGACGACCCTGGCCAGCTTGTCGGTATCGGTGACCGACACCGTGAGCTGCTCGATCGTCGGGGTGGCCGCCGCCGGGGCGGGGGTGACCGAGTTCGGCCGCACGGTGACCAGCGGCAGGCCCTTGGTGACCTTGGACTTGACGATGGTGGAGCCGGCGAAGGCGACCTGGGTGGCGGTGCCGTCGGCGTCCAGGCCGACCACGTCGGTCAGGATGCCGTTGTCGAGCTTGACGGCGAGCCGGGCGGCGATCTCCTTGCCCTCCTGGGCCGACGCCAGCAGCACGGCGGCCGGCTGTACCCGCTGGACCAGCTCGGCCAGCACGCTCGCCTTGGGGGCGACCAGGTAGCCGTCGATGTCGTCACCCTCGGCGGCGTAGATCTTCTGGGCGCCGTACTCGCCCAGCTTGGCGCTCAGCGCCTCGGCGGCCCCGGGGCCACCGAGCACCACGGCGCTCGGAGTGCCCAGCTCACGGGCGAGGGTGAGCATCTCGAGGGTGACCTTCTTGACGCCGAATTCCTTGGTGGCTTCGACGACGACGAGAACCTCAGACATGTCTCAAAGCCCCTCTCACACGAACTTCTCGGTGGCGAGGAACTCGACCAGCTTGACGCCGCCCTCGCCCTCGTCGGTGATCTTGGCGCCGCCGGAACGCGCCGGGCGCTTGGCGTGCTCGACGACGGCGCTGGTCGCGCCGTCGAAGCCCACCTCGGTCGGCGCGACACCCAGGTCGGCCAGGGAGTACGTCTGCACCGGCTTCTTCTTCGCGGCCATGATGCCCTTGAAGGAGGGGTAGCGCGGCTCGTTGATGGTGTCCCAGACGGAGACCACGGCCGGGGTGGCGGCCGTGACGACCTCGTACCCCTCCTCGGTCTGCCGCTCGACGGTCAGCGTCGCGCCGTCGACGGTGAGCTTGCGCGCGCCGGTGAGCGCCGCGACGCCGAGCCGCTCGGCGATCATGTGCGGCAGGACCTGGACCCGGCCGTCGGTGGACTCCGCGCCGCAGATGACCAGGTCGGCATTGAGCTGACCGAGCGCGGCGGCGAGCACCTTCGAGGTGGCGACGGCGCAGGAGCCGTGCAGGGCGTCGTCCACCACGTGCACGGCCTTGTCCGGGCCCATGGAGAGCGCCTTGCGGATCGACTCGGTCGCCCGGTCCGGACCCATGGTCAGGATGGTGACCTCGCCGCCGTGCGCCTCCTTGATCTTCAGCGCCTCCTCGATGGCGTACTCGTCCATCTCGTTGATCACGTTGTTCGCCGAACCGCGGTCGACGGTGTTGTCGTCACTGCGCAGGTTGCGGTCCGCGCCCGAATCAGGCACCTGCTTGACGAGTACGACGATATTCATCGCGCTTCGACGACCCTCCTGTGTGGTGTTGCGAATGGCTCGCCCGGTCTGGGCCGCAGCCTCGCGTGTCGGTCGACGCCCGGTCAACCGAGGGCTGCTGTGCAGTTGCCCACGCGGCAATGTTACCTGCCAGTAGGTTACCGCCGGCAGCCACGCAGAGTGACACAGGTCACCGGCGCGGCGCAGGTCAGACGGACTCGGCCAGCGCGCCCCGGATCTGCTCGATGGCGGCGGCCTCGGCGGGGGCCACCCCGTCGTGTGCGCGGGCCACCCGATCCGCGGCGGACAGCACCACCGACCGGTACGCCTCGACGTCGGCCGGCGACTTCTCCCGCAGGATCCGTACCGCCCGGCCGAGCGCCGGCAGCACCACCGACTCGATCTCCAACTGGGAGTCCCGGGGCAGGCGGGGCAGCGGGCCGGTGGTCAGCGCGTCCTTGACCACGCCGCTCGCGTCGGCCAGCGCACCGGAGGCGGCCACACTCTCCCGGATCACGCCCAGCATCCCCGGGTCGGCGTTCGAGACCAGGAAGACCGCGCCGAACGCGCCCGTCTTGAGGGTCAGGCGCTCCTCGTCCGTCAACCGCTGCTCCATGATCACGGAGTGTAGACGTACGGCGTGGTGGTGGTGACGGCTACGAGTCCGAGTCGCTGGAGGATCGGCCGACTGTCCTCGGAACAGTCGACCTGCACGAGCGTCCGACCCCGCTGCTCGGCCAGCCGCGCCCGGTAGTTGACCAACGCCCGGTAGATGCCCTTGCGCCGCCACTGCGGCAGAGTCGAGCCGCCCCAGAGGGTGGCGAAGCCGGTGTTCGCCGGGAACCGCACCCAGCCGGCGCTCACCACCGTCCCGCCCGCCTCGGCCACCACGATGATGATCGAATGCGGGTCGGCGTCGATCTCCTTCTCCAGACCCCACACCAGGTGCGAGCGGTCCTCCTGCCAGACCTCCTCCTCCATGGCGGCGATCCGCTCCAGGTCTTCTCGGGACGTCACCTCACGCAGGCGCACTCCCTCGGGGGTCACCGGCAGCGCGGCGGCGAGCGGCGCGACCGGCCCGACCACGACGGTCTCCCGGTCCTCCGGGACGAAGCCGGCGGCCGACAGGCGGTCCGTCAGGTCCGCGGGCTCGTCGTGCGCGTAGGTCTTCCACTCGACCGACTGGCCGCGCTCGCGGAACACCCGCACCTGCCGGGCGATCAGCTCGTCCAGCGCGTCGCCGGTCAGCCCACCCAGGTCGCGGTAGGTGAGGAATCCGCCGGCGTCGAGTCCGGTGATCCGCACGAGGGGGCCGTCCCGTTCGACGGTCACGCCGGTCGGTACCGGCTCGGGGATGTCCGGGCGGAGTTGGTTGTCGTAGGCGGCGCGCAGCGTGTTCACATCAAGATCGGTCACCTGACCAGGCTAAGCGGCGGGGGAAGCGGATAATCTCCCAGCGTGTGGGAAGCGATCAGGCGATGGTTCGACCCGGCGGAGGCGCGCACCGTCGGTGAGAGACCGGACTACCGGTTCTCCCTCGCCAACGAGCGGACCTTCCTCGCCTGGCTGCGCACCGGTCTCGCGCTGGTCGGCGGCGGGCTGGCCGCCGCCCAGTTCCTGCCGCCGCTGCCGATGAGCCACCTGCGGGAGGTCATCGCGGTCGCGCTGCTGCTGCTCGGTGGCACCGTCGCCATCCGCGCCGTGGACCACTGGGCGCGTACCGAACGGGCCATCCGGCTCGGTCAGGAGCTGCCCGCCTCCCGCTTCCCCGCCATCCTCGCCCTCGCGGTGGGCGCGGGGGCGATCCTGCTGGTGCTCGCGGTCCTGGCCCGGGCGATCGGGGAACGGTGAGCGCCGTACGCGACCCGGGGTTGCAACCGGAGCGGACCCGGCTGGCCTGGCGGCGCACCCTGCTGACGCTGACCGTGGTGACCGCGCTGGCCGTCCGGCTGGCGTCGAACGGCAGCCTGTTCGGCGCGCTCGTCGTCGGCGCGGCCGTGCTCGTCTGGGGCGGCCTGCTCGTGCTCTGCTGGCCGCGCGCCACCGGCGTCGGCGCGGCCCGTACCGGCGGCCGGACGCTGCCGCTGGTCGCGCTGGGCACGGTCGGGCTCGCGCTGCTCGGCGTGCTGCTGACAGTTCGCGGACTACGCTGACGGGACGCCGTGCGCCATGATGGGTGCATGGCCCGGCTGTACGTACTCCTCTTCCTGGCGCAGATCGTCCTCGCCGTCTGCGCGCTGATCAGTTGCCTGTCCGCCGAGGAGGGTCAGATCCGTGCCCTGCCCCGGATCGTCTGGGTGCTGATCATCCTGTTCTTCCCGCTGATCGGGTCGATCGCCTGGTTCGTCGCCGGGCGGGAGCCCGGCACCGCGAACCGCACGGTGTGGCCGGGTGGCACGAGCGCCCCCGAGCGGCAACCGCGCCGCCCACTCGCTCCCGACGACGACCCGGAGTTCCTCCGCTCGGTGCAGGACCGCGCCAAGCAGCAGGACCAGGAGCTCTTCCGCCGCTGGGAAGAGGACCTGCGGCGGCGGGAGGACGACCTGCGCCGGCGCGACGGAGAGCCGCCCCGCGAGGGCGACCGACCGGAGGTGTGAGCACACCGCCGTCGCCCCGCGCGGGACGACGGCGGCTCTCGGCGCGACTCAGGCCAGGTTCGACGAGCGGGGGTACGCGTCGGTCGGGTCGGTGAGCACGTTGACCAGGTACGGCACGCCGGAGTCGAAGGCCCGTTGCAGTGCCGGCGCAAGGTCGGCGGCCTTCGCGACCGTCTCCCCCGCACCGCCCAGCGCGCTGACCACCGCGTCGTAGCGCAGCTCGGGCTGGAGGTCGGCGGCCACGTCGTAGCCGTACATGGCCCGCATCGGGTGCTTCTCCAACCCCCAGATGCCGTTGTTGCCGACCACGATCACCACCGGCAGCTTCTGCCGGACCAGCGACTCGACGTCCATCAGCGAGAAGCCGGCCGCGCCGTCGCCCATCAGCACGCAGATCTGTCGGTCCGGGTGACTGACCCGGGCCCCCATCGCGTAGCCCATGCCGGTGCCCAGGCAGCCGTACGGGCCCGGGTCCAGCCAGGTGCCGGGCTGCGACGGCTCCAGGTAGCGCCCGGCGTACGAGACGAAGTCACCGCCGTCACCGATGGTGATGGCGTCCGGGGCGAGCGCCCGGCGCAGCTCGCCGTAGATCCGGGCCGGCCGGATCGGGTCGGTCTCGGCGGTCATCTCGGCGGCGTCCCGGGCCTTCGCCGCGTCCTCGGCGACCCGCAGGTCGGCGATCCAGTCGGCGTGGTCGGCCCGGTCACCGGCGTGGTCGGCCAGCGCCGAGAGGATCAGGCGCAGGTCGCCGGCGGGGGCCACGGCCGGCTGCACGTGCGTCGCGCGCTGGCTCGGCGCGTCGACGATGTGCACCACCTTGGCGTCACCGAAGTCGCCGAAGCTGAGCCGGAAGTCCAGGGGGGTGCCGACGACCACGACGACGTCGGCGCCGGAGAGCGCGGCGCGGCGGGCCTTGGCGAAGGCGAGCGGGTGCTCCGGCGGCAGCGAGCCACGGCCCATCCCGTTGGTGAACACCGGCACCTGCAACGCCTCGGCAGCCTCGCGCAGCGCGGCCACCGCGTCACCGGCGTACACGTCCGATCCGGCGATGATGGCCGGTCGCTGCGCGCCGGCGATCAGTGTGACGGCACGGCTGACCACGTCCGGATCCGGCTCGATGACGTCGACGCCGGTCGGCGCGGGCAGGTCCGCGTCGGCGACCGAGAAGACCGTCTCCAACGGGAAGTCGAGGAAGACCGGGCCGCGGTGCGGGGTGAGCGCGGCGGTGAGGGCGGCCCCGACCGCGCGCGGGATGTCGTCGGTGCTGAACACCGTCTCGGCGTGCTTGGTGACTGGGGCGACCAGCGGCAGGTGGTCCATCTCCTGGAGGCTGCCCGAGCCCCACCGGAAGGCGGGCGCGCGACCACCGAGCACCAGCACCGGGGAGGCGTTGAAGTACGCGCTGGTCATGCCCGAGATGCCGTTGGTGACACCGGGGCCGGCGGTGAGCACGGCGAGGCCGGGTCGGCGCTGGAGCTTCGCCACCGCCTCGGCCGCGAAGACCGCCGACTGCTCGTGCCGGACGTCGTAGATCGGGAAGTCGGTCTTGTGCGCGGCGTCGTAGAGCGGAAAGACGTGCCCGCCGGAGAGGGTGAACATCTCCCGTACGCCGTGCGCGCGCAGTGCCGCCAGCGCCAACTCGCCGCCGTGACCTTCGATCCGCTCCGTCATCGCCGCTCCTCTGGTCGCACATGGCCGGCGTCACACGTTACTGGCCGGTAGGCAGAATGTGAACCGTTCTCGGTTCGCCGTCGGCCCGGCCGTCAGCGGCCGGTGAAGTCCGGCTCGCGCTTTTCGACGAACGCGGTCATCCCCTCGCGCCGGTCGTCGGTCGCGAACAGCGCCGCGAAGAGCTGACTCTCCCAGGCCAGGCCCGAGTTGAGGTCCATGTCCAGGCCGGCGTCGACCGCCAGCTTCGCGGCGCGCAGGGCCTGCACCGGCCCCTTGAGGTACGGCGTGACGAGCGCGACGGCCGCGTCGTACACCTCCGCGGCCGGTACGACCCGGTCGGCGAGACCGATCCGCAGCGCCTCCTCGGCGTCCACCATCCGCCCGGACATGATCAGATCCTTCGCCCGCGCCGGACCCACGAGACGGGCCAGCCGCTGCGTACCGCCCGCGCCGGGAATGACGCCCAGCTTGATCTCCGGCTGGCCGAGCTTGGCGTCCTCGGCGACCACCCGCCAATCACACGCCAACGCCAGCTCACAGCCGCCGCCGAGGGCGTACCCGGTGATCGCGGCCACCACGGGCTTCGGGATGCGGGCGATCGCGCCGAGCGCGCTGGACAGGGCTGCGGCCCGGTCGGCCATGTCCACGTAGGACATCTCGGCCATCTGCTTGATGTCCGCCCCGGCGGCGAAGACCTTCTCCCCGCCGTACACGATGACGGCACGGACCTCGGGATCGGCGGTGGCCGCCGTGGCGGCGGCGCGCAACTCCTCCTGCACCTGCGTGTTGAGCGCGTTCATCGGCGGCCGCTCCAGCCGGATGGTGCCGATGCCGTCCCTGGTCTCCAGCCGAACGAACTCGCCCACGCTGCCCTCACTTCCTCGTCGAAGTCGCGTGCCAACCTTACGACCCGGGTCGTTGGGGTAAGTAGTGTGGTGTCAGCCCTGCGGGCGGGAGTCCAGCCATGATCACTTTTTACGACGACAGGTCGGTACGGGTCACCACCACCGCCGTCCAGGTCGACGGGCGCAGCTACCCCCTGCCCGAGATCACCATGGTCTGGCACCGCCGTGGCAGCCGCTCCTGGCGGGTGCTCGCCGGGCGGGGCGCGATCGGTGCCGCCCTGGCCGGCCCGCTGGTCGCTGCGGTGATCGGCATCGGCGTGGCCGTCTGGCTGCACCGCTCACCCACCGTCACGATCGCGATCGTGGGCGCCTCGGTGCTAGCCGGACTGGCCGTCGGCCCGGTCGCCGACGTCCTCTTCGAGCACCTGGACCGTTCGTACGCCAGAGGCAGCCGCCAACTGGAGATCTGGGCGCGCTGGCGGGGCCAGCCGGTGCGCTTACTGCACACCCGCGACGCGCTGCGCTTCGGCCAGATCTACCGGGCGGTCCAGCGGGCCATGGAGGCGACGCAACCCGCCCGCCCCGCCGCCCGCCGCTAGCCCGCCCCGCGCCGCGCGGGCACCCTCCGCCCCGCGGCAGGGAGCGCGGGGTTGCCTGGCGGTGGTTAGGCTTAGTGATGACCCTCTATTACCGGGACGACGCGGTGCAGGTGACATCCGAGTCGATCCGGGCGGGCGGTCAGGTGATCGCCCTGCCCGACGTGACGTTCGTCTGGCACCAACGGGGGCCGAAGACCCTCGCCGTACGCGGCCGGGTGCTGGGTCGCGGCGTGCTGGTCCTGCTGCTGTCGCTGCCGCCCCTCGTCGCGCTGGTCTGCGTGGTGTCGCTGGCGTGGTCGGCCCAGGACCGGGGCAACTGGCAGTTGGCGCTGATCATCCTCGCCGCCTGCGCGGTGGGGGCGCTGGCGTTGGCGCCCTTCCTGGAGATCCCCCTCGGCTGGCTGGACCGCTCCTACGAGCGCGGCAGCCACGTGCACGAACTGTGGGTGCAACACCACGGTCAGGAGCACATGCTCCTGCGCACGCCGGACGCGCTACGGTTCGGACAGATCTACCGGGCCGTGCAGCGTGCCGTCGAACAGCAAGGGGACCATCGATGACCAGCCGACGCGGCGAGGCCGTCGCCCTGGCCGGGCTGCTCGCCGCGGCGGGCGTCACCCATCTGCTCCGCCCCCGCTACTACGACCCGATCGTGCCTCGTACGCTGCCCGGTCCGGCCCGCCTCTGGACGTACGCGAGCGGGGTCGCCGAACTTGCGGTGGCAGCGGCGGTAGCGCGCCCGGCCAGCCGGCGGGCCGGCGGTCGAGCCGCCGCCGCGCTGTTCGTCGCCGTCCTGCCGGCCAACGTGAAGATGGCGGTGGACTGGCGACACCGTCGGCCGACGAGGCGCGCGATCGCCTACGGTCGGCTGCCCCTACAGGTGCCACTGATCTGGTGGGCGCTGCGCGTCGCACGCGCCAACCGGTAGAACCGCCGCCGGTCAGGTCAGCGGCAGGGTGGTGGCGATCGGCCAGCCCAGCAGGGCCGCGCCGACGACGGCCGACAGCCAACGCGGTGGCGCGTACCGGCGCAGGACGGCGGCCCACAGCACGTGCCAGCCGAGCAGCACGGCGAACAGCGGCACCACCAGCAGCACGAACCCTGGTGCCAGGCCCACCACCGCCGCCGCGCTCAGGACGACCACGGTGACCGCGACGACGAGCAGCCGATGCCACGTCCGGCCGGACGCGACCAGTTCCACGCCCAGCAGGAACAGCAGGCACGCAGCCAGCACCAGCGGAAGCAGCCACCAGCGGGCGCCGACCGGGCGCGCCGAGGTCAGCCCGAGGTGGATCGGAAGCGCCACCGCCAGGATCGCGTACGCCGTCAGCGCCAGCGCCGCGCCGATGGTCCGTGCCGGTGTCCGCCTGCCGGCCGGCTCGTCGGCCCTGCCCGGCACACGGGTCGCGGCGGGCAGCCAGCGGTGACCGCCCATCGTCAGGAGGCCGGTGACCAGCAGGAAACCGGTGACGTAGCCACCGACCGCGAGCGGGAGGTGGTTGGTCGGCAGGATCGCCGCGACGGCCGTGGCGAGACCGCTCGCGAGGACGACCAACCCGAGCAGGACGGCACCCCGCAGCGACGGCTCCGCGCCAGCCCGTCGGCGAGCAGCCGGCGCAACGGCGGCCCGCCGGCCCAGGAGCAGCGCCGCCAGCGGGACCAGTCCGACGGCGAACGCGACCACGAGCAGCGCCGCGCCGACGAGACGGGCGAACGGACGGGGCGCGGCGTCCCCGTCCACGCTGGGCAGCCAGCGGGCGATCTCCTCGTGGGTACGCGGGGCGAAGAGCACCGAGATGTGCTCCACCCCCGGCACCACGACGGCCGGCCGGCGACCCACCGTCGCGCCCCGCCGTACGGCGTCGTCGGCTGCTCGCCGGAACCCGGGGAACTCCGCGCCGCCCACGATCAGCAGCAGTTCGGTCGGCCGCCCGGGGGGCAGCTCGCCGGCCTCGGGCAGCGATATCGCCACCGTCCGGGCGATCTCGGGATGCCCGGCCGCGTAACGGGTGACCGCGCCCGCGCCCATCGAGTGGCCGACCAGCATGATCTGGGTCGGGTCCACGTCCGGCTGGGCACGCAGGTGTCCGACGGCGATGTCCAGGTCGGCGGCGAGCCTCGGAGACGACGTGCCGGCGCCGAGTCCGGCCGGGTTCGCGCCGTGCCCCGCGAAGTCGAACAGCAGCGCGACCGCTCCGCGACGGGCGACGGTGTCGGCGATCGGACGCATCAGCCGTGCCGAGCCGGCGAAGCCGTGTGCGATCACCACGCCGGGTCGCCGGGCGTCCGGGGTCGGCGGGCCGGCGCGCACCTCGGTCATCGGCACTCCGCCGACGGTGACGTGCCGCACGCTGAGGCCGGCTTCGGCGCGTACCAGGACCGCAGCGCCGAGCGCGGCGGTGACCGCCGCGAGGACGGCGAGCAGGACGGCGATCCGGGTGCCCGGTGGGTGGCGCGGCGGTGCGGCCGACATGCCGGCACCCTACCGCCGAGCGCCCCACCCCGGACCGGGCCGACGGTCGCGAACGAGCGGTTGTGGCAGGACCGACGCACACTTGACCGCATGGCGCTTCCCCTCCCCACACCAACCGCGGTGGTCGGCCTGACCCGCTCCGCCCTCGACCAGGCGCTCGGCTCGGCCGCCTCGTTCGCCGCCGTTCCCGCCCGCGCGTTCGCGGTGTTGGACGGGGTGGAAGCGCTGCTGGCCAGGATCAACGGCGTGGTCGATCGGATCGAGACGACCCTGGACCGGACCGACGAGGTGCTCACCGACGCCGAGACGGCAGTCCGTGAGGTGGCGGTGATCAGCGCTGCCGCGACCACCGCCGTCGACACGGCCACCGAGGTCGCCGCAGCCGCCGCCGTGGTGGTGAACGAGGCCGACAAGGTCGCGCGCCTCGCCGGCACGGTGGTCACCGAGGCCGACGCGGTGGCCGGCAGCGCCGCCGTCACCCTGGACACGGCCGCGCAGGCCGCGACCACGGCGGCCGAACTGCTGGCGGGGTACGAGCCGGCGCTGCGGCGGGCCGCGCCGATGACCGGCAGGTTCGTGGAGGAGTTGAGCCACGAGGAGATCACGGCGGCGATCCACCTGATCGACGAGTTGCCCAAGCTCAAGGAGCACCTGACCGCCGACATCCTGCCGATCCTTGCGACCCTGGACCGGGTGGGACCCGACCTGCACGACCTGCTCGACGTCACCCGGGACCTCAAGCTGGCCGTGGCCGGCATCCCCGGCCTCGGCATGCTGCGACGGCGGGGCGAGAAGCTGAGCGACGAACAGGTCGACTGACCACGCGCGCAGACGGCCGGATCAGCAGTCGCAGGTTGCCGTCGTCGGCGGCGGTCCCGGTACCAAAGCGCCGCCCACCAGGCGGAGAGAACCCGCAACGACGAAGGCCCCCCAGCACGCTGAGAGGCCTTCTCTGCGTTCCGTCAGGACTGCTTGGCGAAGCTGACGAACGCCTTCCAGGCTTGCGGGTCGAACGTGAGTGCCGGGCCGGACTGGTCCTTGCTATCCCGCACACCGACGATGCCGGAGAGGTTGTCGGCCACCTCCACGCACTGCCCGCCGTTGCCCCCACTGCGGCTACTCTTGCGCCACACGGCTCCGGTTAGGTTACTCATTGCTACATCTCCTTGGCGATCGTGGCTAATAGGTCGGCCGATCGGTCCGCATCGAGCGACAGACCTTCGAGCGCTCTCCACCTCACAGAGTAAGCCGCAACCTCTGCTGGCTTGTCGAGATACAAAGCGCCAGTGAGTGACTCGCTGTATACCGTCGTGGGCTCCGGTGTTCGGATTCCGATAGATGGAAATTCCAGCATGACGAAACCACCGCCGGTCAAGGCGTAATTGGGCGGCGCGACCCGGGGCACGATGCGGATCGTCGCGATCTCGGCGGCTACCTGGTTGTGAAGGTGGCTGAGCTGGTCCGCCATGGCAGGGAACGGCCGGCGCAACACGCTCTCGTCCACAATGACCTCCAGGCGTGGAGGCTCCGGGTGCCTCCGCTTGAGGATCTTCTGGCGCTCCATGCGAAGCTCGACCAGGCGTCCGACTTCCTGCTCCTTCAGCTCCGGGTGCGACCGAAGCAGGTGTTCGGCGTAGGCCCGCGTCTGAAGTAGCCCAGGAAGCGAGTCCGGCTCCCAGTGCCGCAGGCGCGACGCTGCTGATTCCATCCCGACGTACAGCTCAAACCAGGTCGGCAAGGTGTCGCCGTAGGCGTGCCACCAGCCGTTCGCCTTGGTCTCAGCGGCCAGCGCGATCAGCGCCGATGTCATCTCGGCGGACATGCCATACAGCACGCACATGGCCATCACGTCGCGTGCCTTGACCGCTGAGCCGCCGCCTTCGATCCGGTACATGGTGGACCGGGACCACTCCAGCGCCTCGCCGGCAACTTCCAGGGAAAGTCCGGCCTCTTCGCGGCCCTGCTTCAGATACCGCCCGAGTTGTCTGCGCGGTATGGAAGACCCCGCATGGGTCATGCGGCCCCCTTGTCTCAGATTGGAGCAAGCCATCCATCGATCCTGCGACTGGTTCTCGCTGGTTCGCGGGAGTGGGACAACCAGAATGACATGTGTCATCGTAAACCATTGCCCGATCACGCTCGGCGACGGACAGTGTCCTCAAGCGAGCTCGCTCCACAGTGAATCGGCTACTGCGGGTTCGCCGGGGCCGCTCCACCTCCCCCGTGGTGGAGCGGCCCGCACAGAGGATTCGGGGTCCAGGTCGTGGAGGGGATGAGTAGGTCGCGGCCTGGGCTCCCTCAGCAGGCAGGAGGGGCGCGATGCTCAGCGATGACGACGCCGACCTGGTTCTTCCACGGCACAGACCGCATCGATCGAAACGCTTCCCCGGTGGTCGGAAGTGTGCGTGCCCCTCCTGCCGCACCGGCCGCAAGCCGAAGCAGGCAGCGAGCGCACCTGAGCAGCCAATAGGTGGCCATGGCACGCCACCTATTGCCGGTTCCATACCGACCTTCAAGCCCTTGTGGAACGCCCCGACACAGATCAATTGGACGCTGGCCGCCGAGCTGGTGACCCACAGGCAGGAGATGACGCATGAGCACCCTCACGACGCAGATGTATCCACCGCTCGCTGGCCCGAAAGCAGACCGCCCCCGGGCGCATGGCGAGGAGAAGCCGCATACCCCACTGCGCCCGATGTGGTTCTGCCGGGCTGATGGTCAGCAGTGGCCCTGCCCGGAGGCCAGGCTAAGGCTGAGGCGTGAATTCGAGGACAACGTCCCCGGCCTCACGATCTACCTGGCCGGCTTGTACTACGAGGCCACGAGAGATCTGTACCGCCTGAATCCACACGACGGCCCTAGCCCGAGCGAGCTGTTCACGCGCTTCGTGTCCTGGAGACCGTTCCGCGAGGACGCCGCCGAACGCACCAACGTGGCCAGCGGCGCATAGGTTCCCACCACCCCGAGACGCCCGGCCTGGCCGCCTCCCGTGGAAAGCAGACGACCAGACCGGGGTGAAGGTGCGCCACCGGCGCGGGGACCGAATCCCCGCATGGCAGTACACCGAAAGGAGATCGTCTCATGGCGATCGAACAGCCGCTCGACCTGTACGAGGTCGACGCCTCCGGCGTGAACCTGCGCAAGCTCTGCGGAGGCGGCATCACGAACACGATGGAGAGCTGCGTCGCAGCCGCCATCCTGCCGGGCAGCGAGGACGCCATCATCCTGGGTGACTCGAAGCTCGGTGCCGACACGCCGACCCTGCGGTTCACCCGCGACGAGCTGGACAGCTTCTTCGCCGCGTACCGGGCCGGCGAGATCGTCTGATCGACCAGGGCTGGCCGCGTGCGCTACGCGGCCAGCCCGCACTCAGGGGGAACAATGACGCTGGTGACGCAGCATTGGCACGGTTACGGGCCGTGGACCGGTCCACACCAGTTCTTCGGCCGGGAGCACGATCATGAACGTCGACCCGAAATCGCCGGCACCACTGTGGGCGACACGTTCCTCCGGTCCACGGTGCCACCGCTGGAGACCGGCCATTACCTTCTGCGCCGCGCTCAGACGGCGCAGGAGCGGACCTGGACCGAAGTGCAGGGAGCCCTGGGCTGGCTGACCAGACTCTACGCCCAGCAGCCACCCGACTCGACGCTCAGCTATGTGGATGAGGCCGCCCGCATCGAGCACACCCATTCAGGTCTGGAGGGTGGAGCCGATGCAATCTGGCAGTACACGCTCAGCTTGAGCGGTAACAAGACCATCGAGTACGCGGTCATCTGCTGCCCGCACCGCCACCACACCAGGACGCCTTGCCCCCTCCCACCGAACTGACCTTCGCTCATGGGAGAAGCACATGTCCCTCGAAATGATCCTCGGCCACGAGGCCGCCAATGCCGTTCTCAGCGAGTGGCCCGAGCACCCGTACACGCTGAAGCTGCCGAACGGCAGCCCGATCCGACCAGCGGTCAACGCGCAGACGATCCGAGGCTTCCTCGACGCCGGCTGCGCGCCGAGCAGCTACGTGAACGTGTTCCATCGGGGCGAAGGGCTGCACCCGGCCCGCTTCACCGCCGATGACCGGGTTGCACCAGCCTCCGTCCAACTCCTGCTCGACCAGGGTTGCACCATCCAGCTTCGCGAGTTGAATCGGTGGTTCCCGCCTCTGAGCGCAGTCTGTGCGGGCATCCAGGCAGAGACCGGCTGCCCGGGATACGTCACGGCCTTCATCACACCGCCGACGAAGCAGGGCCTCGACTACCACTGGGACCAGTACCTCGGGATCGTGGTGCAACTCCAGGGGACGAAGACCTGGGAGCTGTTCAAGCCCAAGGTCGACTTGCCCTACCGCGACCACTTGATGTCGACGAACCTGTGGCAGGACGACTGGGTCAAGCAGTGGCAGGAGGATGGCCCGTACCAAACGGTCGAGTTGATCCCCGGTGACATCCTCGTGCTGCCGCGAGGCTGGGTGCACAACCCGCACTCACGGAATGCCGTCGAGACCAGCGTGCACCTGACCTTCGTGCTGAAGGAGCGCGTGCCGCTGTGGGTCGCCGAACGGTTGGTTGGCAGCGCGATCAACGACCCCCGCTTCCGCGCCGTCATCCCGCCTTCAGGGCTCGCCCCTGCGACCATGCCCACGACAGTCGAGCAGACGCGGTCACTCCTGATCGACTACCTCTCCGGGCTGAACGTTGAGGAGATGTCGAGGGCGCTGCGGCGCGCTGCTCAGCAGGAAACCAGCCACGCCATGCTGTGAGCCGAAGTGAAGCGGGCCAGCCTGATCGAGGCTGGCCCGCCTGCCTGCATACCCCGTACGGCCTGGCGGAGCTGGAGGATGCGCGGACGGTAATACGGCGCTCGACGACGGGTCAGCCCGGCGCGTACAACGCGTCGATCTCGGCCCGCTGCGGCAGCGCCACCGAGGCGCCGAGCTTGCGTACGCAGGCCGCGCCGGCCGCCGCCGCCCAGCGTACGGCGTCGACGACGTCCCGCCCCTCGCCCCAGCCGACCGCCAGCGCGGCGGTGAACGCGTCGCCGGCCGCCGTGGAGTCGACAACGTCGACTCCGACGGCGGGCACGTGCACCTCGACGCCCTCCCGGTCGACGTACCAGGCCCCCGCGTCACCGAGGGTGAGTACCGCGCGGGGCGCCAGGTCGAGCAGTGCCCTCGGGTCGTCCCGACCCCGGCCGGTGAACGCCTGCGCCTCACCCTCGTTGACGACGAGCAGGTCCACGGCTTCGAACAGTTCCGGAGGAAGGTCCCGGGCCGGTGCGGCGTTGAGGACGACCCGGGTGCCGGCGGCGCGGGCGGCCAGCGCCGCGGCGGTCACCGTGCGCACCGGGATCTCCAACTGGGCGACCAGGACGTCCGCCTCGCGTACCGTGGCCAACTCCTCGTCGGTGAGGCCGACCAGCGCGTCGTTCGCGCCGGGGGTGACGACGATGGCGTTCTCCCCCTGGCCGTTCACCATCACGAGCGCCACGCCGGACGTGCCGTACACCACCCGCAGGTGACCGGTGTCCACGCCGGCCGCCGTGATGCGGGCGCGGAGCGTCACGCCGAACGCGTCGGAGCCGATCGCGCCCAGGAAGGTGCAGGAGGCGCCGGCCCGGACGGCGGCGATGGCCTGGTTGGCGCCCTTGCCGCCGGGCACCATCACGAAGTCGGTGCCGAGCATGGTCTGGCCCGGCCGGGGCAGCGAGGGGGCCATCGCGACCAGGTCCATGTTGGCGCTGCCCACCACCACCACCCGCGTCGGCGACATGGTCACCCGCTCAGGCGGCGCGCGCGGTGTAGCGGTCGCCGGAGCGCTCGACCACCAACGGCAGACCGAAGGTCTTGGAGAGGTTGTCGCCGGTCAACGTCTCGGCCAGGAGGCCCTGGGCGACGACCGCGCCCTCGCGCAGCAGCAGCGCGTGGGTGAACCCGGGCGGGATCTCCTCCACATGGTGGGTGACGAGCACCATGGCGGGGGCGTCCGGGTCGTACGCCAGCTCGGCCAGCCGGCCGACCAGGTCCTCACGGCCACCGAGGTCGAGCCCGGCGGTGGGCTCGTCGAGCAGCAGCAGCTCCGGGTCGGTCATCAGCGCCCGGGCGATCTGGACGCGCTTGCGTTCGCCATCGGAGAGGGTGCCGTAGCGGCGCTCGGCGAGGTTGCCGACGCCGAGCTGGCTGAGCAGCGCCCTGGCCCGCGCCACGTCGCCGTGCTCGTAGCTCTCCCGCCAGCGTCCGACCACCGACCAGGCTGCGGTGACCACCACGTCGCTGACCTGCTCGTCGGCGGGCACCCGCGCGGCGAGCGCGGCCGTGGTGAGCCCGATGCGGGTCTGCAGCTCGTTGATGTCGGTGCGGCCGATCCGCTCACCGAGGACGTACGCGACGCCGGTGGTGGGGTGCAGCCGGCCGGCGGCCAGGTTGAGCAGGGTGGTCTTGCCCGCGCCGTTGGGGCCGAGCACCACCCAGCGCTCGTCCAGCTCGACGCGCCAGGTCAGGTCCTGCAACAGGGCGTTGTCGGAGCGGCGTACGCCCACGCTGTCGAGGCTGACCACCAGATCCGGGTCCACGGGTGCGGCGGCAGGCGCGGCGCCGGCAGCGCCGGGGATCAGGTCACCAGTCACCCGCCCATCCAACCACGCAGGAGTGGCGTGCCCCCCACGGGCGGCGCTCTGGCCATAGGGTGAGGCACCGTGTCGTTGATCACCACACCCCAGGGACGGCCCATGCCCGGTCGAGGTTTGGCGCCGCGCGGATGAGCGCGGTCATCGAGATCGAGGGTCTGCGCAAGACCTTCCGCAGTGTGCGCACCGGCAGGAGGGTGGCGGTCGACGGGTTCGACCTGCTGGTCGAGGCCGGCCAGATCCACGGTTTCCTGGGGCCCAACGGCTCGGGCAAGACCACCACGTTGCGCGCCCTGCTCGGGCTGGTCCGCGCCGACAGCGGCCGGATGACGGTGTTCGGCGAGCCGTCGCCGGAGCTGCTGCCCCGGGTGGCGGGGCAGGTCGGCGCCATCGTGGAGAGTCCGCAGTTCTTCGGCAACTTCACCGGCCGTCGTACGCTGCGACTGCTGGCCCGCGCCGGCGGGGTGCCGATCTCGCGGGTGGACGAGACGCTGGAGCTGGTGGGCCTGCGCGACCGGGGCGACGAGCGGGTGAAGGGCTACTCGCTGGGCATGAAGCAGCGCCTCGCGGTGGCGTCGGCGCTGCTGAAGGATCCGCGTCTGCTCATTCTCGACGAGCCGGCGAACGGCCTCGATCCGGCGGGCATCCGCGAGATGCGCGACCTGATGCGGTCACTCGCCGCGGCGGGGGTGACCGTGCTGGTGTCGAGCCACATCCTGGGCGAGATCCAACTGATCTGCGACCACGTCACGATCATCTCGCGGGGACGGCGGGTGGCGGCCGGCCGGGTGGACGAGGTGCTGGCGGGTCACGACCGGCACGAGTTCCTGGTCCGGGTGGCCGAGCCGGAGCGTGCCGCCGACGTGCTGCGCGCGGCGGAGCTGACGGCCGCCGTCGAGGGCGAGACGCTGGTGGTGAGCGGGGCGACCGACCCGACGATCATCAGCCGCGTCCTCGGTGAACAGGATCTGTGGGTCGCCGAGCTGACGCCGCTGCGACCCGACCTGGAGAGCGTCTTCCTGGAGCTGACGGGGGCCGGGGAGCACCCCTCGGTGCCCCGTCAGGTCGACGAGGCGGCACGACCGATCGACGCCGACGGCGCGCCGGTGATCGATCTCGACGTACGGGGAGTGGACGCGTGAACCTGGTCCGGGCCGAGTTGGAGCGGCTCTCCGCACGCCGCTTCGTGCAGCTCATGATCGTCCTGCTGGTGCTGGCGTTCGGCGTCACGGCCGCTACCACGCTGGCCGGGTCGCATCGGCCGAGCGCCGACGAACTCTCCTCGGCGCGGCAGCAGGCCATCGAGGCGCGGCGGAGCATGGAGGTCAGCTACCAGCAGTGCCTGGCCCGGCGGGACGGGATCTCGATCCCGGACACTCAGGAGTACCTGCCCGCCGACTGTTCGGACATGGACCCGGCCCAGCAGGACCGGTTGCCGATCGCGTCCGACTACCTGTCGGGGGTGTTCAACTTCGCCGAGCAGGCCAAACCGCTGCTGTTCTTCCTCATCGCGTTCCTGGTGCTGTTCGGTTTCCTTGTCGGCGCCTCGTACATCGGGGCGGACCTGAACTCCGGTGGGGTGGTGAACCTGCTGCTGTGGCGGCCACGCCGGTTGACGGTGCTGGGCACGAAGCTGGGCACCCTGCTGGCTGCCATGTTGGCGCTGGCGGTGGTGGCCTCGGTGGCCTACCTGGCCACCTTCTGGGTGATCGGGCAGACCGCCGGGCTTGCCGGTCAGCTCGGCGGCGACTTCTGGAGTTCGCTGGGCGCCATCCACGGCCGTGGTCTGGTGCTGGTGCTGCTGGCCACCGCGTCGGGTTTCGCCATCGCGACGCTGGGCCGGCACACGTCGGCGGCGCTCGGAGTGGTCGCCGCGTACGCGGTGGTGTGGGAGCTCGGCGCGCGGCTGGTGCTGGCGATCGTCGACGCCCGACGGCCGGAACAGATGATGCTCTCCACCTACATCGGGGCGTGGCTCAGTGGCGAGGTGCGGATCTGGGATTCCCAGCTCTGTCGGCGAAACTTCAGCGGCACGTCCTGCGAGGGTTTCTACACCCTCACCTGGAGACCGTCGCTGGTGGTGCTGCTCGTGGTCGCCGGCGGGTTGACCGTGTTGGCCTTCGCCGCCTTCCGCCGTCGTGATCTGAACTGAGGGGGCAGCGGCCGCCCGGTGGCGAGAGCTTGCAGCCGGGCGTCCAGCGGTGAAATATTCCTTCACATGACCGCCGCAGCGGGCTCAGCCGACGGTGGAGCCGAACACCTCGTCACGGACGGCGTTCAAGGCGGTACGCAGGGCACCACGCAGGATCGGCTCCTCGGTGAGGCCGGTGGGCACCACCCGCGGCCGGACCAGGGTGATCGCGGCGACCTCCCGCTGCACCCGGTCGGCGAGCGCCGTGCCGCCGGCCTGGCCGACCTCGCCGGCCAGCACGACCAACGGCGGGTCGAGCACCACGCAGGTGCTGGCCACACCGAGCGCGAGCCGGCGGGCCAACTCGTCGAGCATCGGGCCACCTTCGGCGCCGGCCGCGACCGCCGCACGCACCGCGCCGGCGGCGTCCGACGCGGAGAAGCCGTGCTCACGGGCCACCGAGCGCACCGAGTCACCGCCGATCACCTGCTGGAAGGCGGGCTTCGCGCGCCGCGAGACATCGCGTGGGATGGGCGCGCCGGGCACCGGCAGGTAGCCGATCTCGCCCGCCGCTCCGCTGCTGCCGTGGTGCAGCCGCCCACCCAACATGATCGCCAGGCCGACACCGGCACCCACCCACACCAGGACGAAGTCCGCCACGCCCTGTGCGGCGCCGGACTGCGCCTCGGCCACCGCGGCCAGGTTGACGTCGTTCTCGAAGACCACCGGGGTGTGCAGGTCGTCCCGCAGCGCGGCCAGCAGACCGCTGTGCCAGCGCGGCAGGTTGAAGGCGAAGGTGATGTCGCCGGTCTGCGGATCGACCAGGCCCGGCGTGCCGAGCACGATCCGTCGGACGCTGCTGAGCTGCGCCTGGGCGCTGCTGGCGGCCTGCACCACGGCGTTGTGCACCACGCCCACCGGATCGTCGGTGTCCCGCGTCGACTGCTCCACCCGGCCGATGACGGCGCCGGTGATGTCGGCGCACGCGGCCACCACCCGGTCCGGCCCGACGTCCACCCCGACGACGTGCGCGCTGCTCGCGCGTACGGCGTAGAGCTGGGCGTTCGGCCCCCGCCCGCCGGCCTGCTCGCCGACCCGGCTCACCAGGCCACGCTCCTCCAGGCGCTCGACGAGCTGCGAGGCGGTGACCTTGGACAGGCCGGTCAGCTCACCGAGCCGGGCGCGGGTGAGCGGCCCCCGCTCGAGGAGCAGTTCCAGCGCCGCACGGTCGTTGAGCGCCCGCAACAGGCGGGGGGTGCCGGGCAGCCGGGTCGCACTCATGCCACGTCCTCTAGTTTTAGTAAACTTTGCTAACTGTAAACCGACCTGCGAACGGGTAGCCGTAGCGTAACGGTCACCCGGAGGCAGAGTGCTCGGCCAACCCGGCAGGGCGACGACCACCGCGGGTACACGTTCGTATCCACGGGAAGCGAAGGGGGAAATCTCGTGGGGCTCGATCCAGGACTGCGCCGGCTCGCGCTGGGCACGTTGCTCGCCGCGTACCCGGGAGCGGTCCCGCCGCGGTGGGCGGTCGACCTCGTGGCCGACGGCCTGGCCGGGCACACCCTGTTCGGCACGAACGTGCACGACCCCGCGCAGGTGGCGGCGAGCACGGCGGCGCTGCGCGCCGGCCGGTCGGACGTGCTGATCGCCATCGACGAGGAGGGTGGCGACGTGACCCGGCTGGCCCACGCCACCGGCAGCCCCTACCCCGGTAACGCCGCCCTCGGCGCGGTGGGCGACGTGGCGCTCACCCGCCGGGTCTACCAGTCGATCGGCGCAGAGCTGGCCGCGCTGGGCGTCACCGTCAACCTGGCCCCCACGGTCGACGTGAACACCGCCGACGACAACCCGGTGATCGGCACCCGCTCGTTCGGCGCCGACCCGCTGCGGGTCGCCGCACACTCGGCCGCCGCCGTCAGCGGCCTCCAGGCCGCCGGTGTCGCCGCCTGCGCCAAGCACTTCCCTGGACACGGCGCGACGGTCACCGACTCCCACCACGAGCTGCCCACGGTGGACGTACCGCTGGAACTGCTCCGCCAGCGCGACCTGCCGCCGTTCGCCGCGGTCGTCGCGGCTGGCACGCAGGCCGTGATGACCGCCCACATCCGGGTGCCGGCGCTGACCGGCGACGGGCCGGCGACCTTCAGCCGGGCCGTCCTGGTCGACCTGCTGCGCACCGAGTACGGCTTCACCGGCACGGTGATCACCGACGCCCTGGAGATGAAGGGCGCGGCGGTGGCCGCCGGGGGCGTCGGGCCGGCCGCCGTACGGGCGCTGTCGGCCGGCGCCGACCTGCTCTGCATCGGCGCACAGGTCGACGCCGACCTGGTCGAGCGGGTCGCTGCCGAGATCGTCGAGGCGACCGCCGACGGTCGGCTGCCGGTCGCGCGGGTGGAGGAGGCGGCCGGCCGCGCCGCCGCGCTCGCCGCCTGGACCCGGGCCGCCGGCCGGTCGTCGGCCACCCCCGACCCCGATCTGGGGTACGCGGTGGCACGCCGGGCGGTGCGGGTGGAGGGACTGCTCACCGACCTGGACCAGCCGCTGGTGGTGCAGTTGCACACCGAGTCCACGATGGCCGAGGGCCGGGTGCCGTGGGGCCTCGGCCCGCACCTCGACGGTGGACGCGAGATCCGCGTCGTGGCCAGCGAGACCGATCAGGCGGCCGTCCGCGAGCTGGCCGGGGACCGGCCGATCGTGGTGGTCGGGCGGCACCTTCATCGGCTGGCCGGCGGCCCGGAACTGATCGACGCGCTGACCGCCGCGCATCCGGTGACCGTCGTGGAGATGGGCTGGCCGGGAACGTGGCGACCGTCCGGCGCGCGGGCGTTCGTCACCACGTACGGCGCGAGCCACGCCAATGGACGGGCGGCGGCCGAGGCGCTCGGCCTGGCGGGTTGACCCTGCGTTACTGATCGGCTCGCCAACGTCACCGCGCTTCGTCGCAGGTCAAGTCCACTATTCGACACTCCGACCCGACTGCTCGCATCTTGCAGCTTGCAGTTTCGATACGTAGCGTGATCGATATCGGATCGGCGCGTCAGTGACACGGCCGATCGGAGAGAACCGGGGCCTGGGGGCAGGTTGCGGACCGTGGATCCGGCCCGGGATCCACGGTCCGCGCACTGAGCCCGCTCAGCGCGGATACACCCCGTACGACCGCCAACCCCGGTCCGGGAAGCCCGCCGCCTCCGCGACCCGGGCCGAGGCGAGGTTGTCCCTCTCGTGCAGGTAGGTCGGTACCGCGCCCTCGTCGAGGACCCGTCGCGCCGCCTGCGCCACCAGCCGACGTGCGAGGCCACGGCCGCGGGCTGCCGGCACGGTGCCGACGGCAAGCTCGTGCCCGTACGCGTCGTGGCGCTTGATGGCGGCGCCCGCCAGGTAGGCGCCGTCGGCATCGCGCACCACGAGCACCGGCCGGTCGAACAGCCGCAGCCAGGGCGGCAGCCCAGGGATCGTCGAGGCGACCCACTCGCCCGCGTCGGGCAGGGGCGCGGGCGAGAGAGTCCAGCGGAAGGGGCCGTCGTGCACGCAGAAGGCGGGGTGTCCGACAGCGTCGGGCAGTGCGGCGAGCATCCGTTCCGGCGCGCGCTCGATCAGCGCCCGGATCGCGGCTACCCGGTCCGGCGCGACGGAGAGCACCGTGCTCCGGCCGGTGTCCACCGCGAGGGCCGGGCGCAGCCGGCCGTCCCAGGCCGGCAGTGCCCGCCGGTGCGAGGCGACCACATGCAGCCCGGGCCCGGCTGGCCACTGGCCGAGCCAGGAGGCGAGGTGCAGCTGCAACCGCCGGTCGAGCATGCGTACCTCCTGTCGCCCCACACGTCGTGATCACCGTACGCCTGGGCGGCTCGACCGGGCGGACCATCGCGCCAGCGTGGGACACTGCCCGAGATCCGGGAATCAGGTCGCCAGATCGACCGTCATAGGTATTTCCATACCTGGACACCTTTCTCTGCCACGGTATGGGGCATGCCGATTCAGCCGAACGACCGTTTCCACCAGCACACGGCTCGACTCTGGCGAGCGCGGGGCACCGCCGAGGGCACCTTCACCCAGGCGGGGTACCGGGTGGTCCATGCGACGGGAGGACTGCCCTGGGCGGCGCTGAACGAACTGCCCGCCAGCTCCGGCGGGCACGGCCTCAACCGGCGCTGAACACACCGACGCGGCACCTGCGACGAACAGCGTCGGGGACGACACACCGCAGGAGGACCAGCGACGGCATTCGCACACCTGTCGGGTAATTTCTTCGGAGTCCGGCACCCCGGCCTACGACAGGAGAAGCTCCGCGCATGGGCAAGAAGACGATCCACGTCTCCGACTTCACCGGAACCGTTCTGCAGCAGGACGACGAGGTGGTTCGTATCGTCGTCCTGGAGCACCCGGACCTGGTCGCCGGGCCCGTGCAGCTCGACGCCACCCCGGGCGAGGTGGAGAACATCGACGACGCCGCGCTGGACGTGGCGGTGGTCGAGATCCACGACCGGCACGGCGGGGGCGAGCCCCGACGGGTCGTCCTCACCGCGAGCGAGTTCGACGCGATGGCCACCGACGTTCCGATGGCGCAGTTGTTGAAGACTGCCGAGCGGGTCCGCCCGCCCAAGGCCCGCAAGAGCGCCGAAAAGATCGACTACGGCACGTTGGAGCACGCCGGCAAGCCGCACCGGGGCCGCGTCACCGAGGAGGAGGCCCGGCTGGTCCGCGAGCAGCTCGACGAGGTCAACAAGCGGCTCGCGGACGCGGGCGTACGCCAGATCGACCCGACCGATCCGGAGCACGCCCTGCGCTACGGCTTCCCCGAGGCGTCCTGACCCCGGTTCCTACTGCTGAGCGACGGCGGCGGCGAGGGCGGCGGAGAGATCACCTTCGACGGATTCCTTGGTCAGGCCGAGGTCGGTGAGCACTCCGGCGCCGTCCTCCTGCTCCAGCAGGGCGAGCAGGATGTGCTCGGTGCCGATGTAGTTGTGCCCGAGGCGCAGCGCCTCCCGGAAGGTCAGCTCCAACGCCTTCTTGCCGTCGGCGTTGTAGGGGATCAGGGCGGGGACGTCGCCGGTGGCGGGCGGGAGGACGGCGCCGACGGCCTCGCGCACCGCCTCGGGGGTCGCGCCCCGACCGACCAGCACCCGGACGGCCAGGCCCTCCGGCTCGGCCAGCAGCCCGAGCACCAGGTGCGCGGGGCCGATCTCGGGGTTTCCGGCGGCGCGGGCCTCCTCCTGGGAGGCCATCACCACGTTGCGGGCGCGGGGGGTGAACCTCCCGAAGCCGGCGTTGGGATCGAGCGCCCCCGCGTCGCTGGAGCCCTTGGCCACGAAGCGCTTCTGGGCGGCCTGCTTACTGACCCCCATGCTGCGGCCGATGTCGGTCCACGACGCACCCGAACGCCGGGCCTGGTCGACGAAGTGCCCGATCAGGTGGTCGGCGACCTCACCGAGATGGTCGGCGGCGATCACCGCGTCGGTGAGCTGGTCGAGCGCGTCGGTGTGCGTCTTCTTGATCGCCTGGATCAGGTCGTCGAGCTTGACGGGGTTGCTCATCTGGAAAGGTTCGGTCATGCGTCAACCATAGGTTGACGTGCATCTCGTCAACCACTGGTTGACGACATCAGTCGCCGAGATGCCCGCTAGGGTGGGCGCGGCCGCACAGCGGAGGAGGGGCCGGCATGCGTCTGCACGTGGGGTGCGCCATGTGGAGTCACCGGTCGTGGCCGGGGCACTCGCTGCCGTCCGGAGAGCGCCTCCGGCACTACGCCAGTTGGTGCGATGCCGTGGAGGGCAACACCACCTTCTACGCGACCCCGACCCGGGACACCGTGGCATCCTGGGCGGCGCAGACCGGGGCCGGCTTCCGATTCGTCCTCAAGCTGCCCAAGGTCGTCACGCACGAACGTCGGCTCACCGACGCCGACGAGCCGCTGCACGCCTTCCTGGACGCGATCGAGCCCCTCGGCCCACGCGTTCACGCCCTCTGGATTCAACTGCCGGGGTCGTTCGCGCCGGCCGACGTACCCACGCTCGGCCGGTTCCTCGCGCAACTCCCGGCTTCCCATCGCTACGCCGTGGAGGTCCGCCATCCCGCGTTCTTCACCGAGCCCCGCGCGACCCGGCTGCTCGAAGAGACCCTGACCGGGGCGTCGGCCGAATGGATCCCCTTCGACACCACCGCGTTCTTCAGCCGCCCTCCGACAAGTGATGCCGAACGCGACGCCTGGATGAAGAAACCCCGGGTGCCGCTGCGGTCCGTCGCGCTGACCGACCGCCCGATCGTGCGTTACCTGGGCCGCGACGACGACACCCGGACCGTGCAGGGATGGCAGCGTTGGGTCGAGGTCACCGCCGACTGGCTGCGCGAGGGGCGCTCCCCCACCATGTTCGTCCACACGCCGGACAACGCCGACGCGCCGCGGCTCGCCCGGCGGTTCCACGACGAGGTACGCGCCCACGTGCCCGGCCTCGACCCGCTGCCCGAGCCGGTATCCGTCGAACCCCTGACCCTCTTCTGACCGCTGAGGATCACAGCTGACGGTCGAGGAGCGCGTTCAGGTGATGGGCCGTGCTGATCAGCGACAGGTGACTGAACGCCTGCGGGAAGTTGCCGATCTGCTCGCCGGTGGGCGCGATCTCCTCCGAGTAGAGCCCCAACGGCGTGCTGTACGTCAGCATCTTCTCGAACGTCAACTGGGCGTCATCGATCCGCCCGGCCTGGGCGAGGGCCTGGACGTACCAGAAGGTGCACATGCTGAAGGTGCCCTCGGAGCCGACGAGCCCGTCGGGTGAGGCTTTCGGGTCGTAGCGGTAGACGAGGCTGTCCGAGACCAGTTCGTTGTCCATCGCCCGCAACGTCGACAGCCACATCGGGTCGTTCGGCGCGATGAAGCCGACGCCGGGCATCGCGAGCAGCGACGCGTCGGTGATGTCGGTGCGGTAGTGCTGCACGAACGCCTGCCGTCCCGGATGGAACCCCCGAGCCATGACCTGCTCGTAGATGGCGCTACGTTCGGCCGCCCAGCGGGCGGTGTTGGCGGGCCGCCCTCGTGCCCGTGCGAGGCGGATGGCGCGGTCCAGCGCCAGCCAGCACATCATCCGCCCGTAGGTGAAGTCCTGCCGGCCGGAGCGGGTCTCCCAGATGCCGTCCTCGGGCTGGTCCCAGTGGCCGCAGAGCCAGTCCATCAGGCTGGCGGTCTTGCGCCACCCGTCGTACGACGTCATCAGCCCGCTCTGGTCGGCGAGGTGCAGTGAGTTGAGGGCCTCTCCGTAGATGTCCAGTTGCAACTGGCCCGCCGCGCCGTTGCCGATCCGGACCGGCGCCGAGCGCCGGTAACCCTCCAGGTGGCCCAACACCTCCTCGGGGAGGTCCGGCGAGCCGTCGATGCGGTACATGATCTGGAGGGGCACGTCCGCGTCGTGGGCGTCCTGAATGCGCGCTTCGAGCCAGGACAGATACTGCTGCGCCTCGTCGGTGAAACCAACGCTGAGCAACGCGTGCACCGAGAACGAGGCATCCCGGATCCAGGTGTAGCGGTAGTCCCAGTTCCGTGGTCCCCCGATCTGCTCCGGCAACCCCGCCGTCGGCGCGGCCACCAGGGCGCCCGTCGGGGCGTACGTCATGAGCTTGAGCGTCATCGCCGACCGGTCGACCATCTCCCGCCAGCGTCCCCGGTACGAGGAACGGCCGATCCACCGACGCCAGTAGTCGCGGGTCTCGGCGAGCAGTTCGCAGGCCTCCTCGGTGGTGAGTGCCCGGGGTGCGTGGGGGCAGGCCGTCTCCAACAGGACCCCGCCGATGTCGCCGGCGTGCAGCTCGTAGCGGACCGAGACGCCTCCCGCGTCGCGCTGGATCTTTCGCCCGTCGATGAGCCGTTTCGCGTCCTTGAAGGGGGACAGGGTGAGGCTGAGCGTGGAACTGCGAAAAACGTCGCCCTCCGGGTGTACCTCCAGCTCGTACGGATCCCGGCCGTAGTTGAACCGCGGCCGGCAGTCGAAGCGGAACGGCATGGTTCCCCGGACCATCCGGACCAGCCGGATCAGCCGGTGCTGGTCGGTGGCCTGTTCGCCCGTGACGGGCATGAAGTCCAACAGCTCACCCACCCCGTCGGCACTGTGGAAGCGGGTGATCAGGATCGGCGTGCCGGGTAGGTAGAGCTGTTTGCTCGAATACTCGATGCCGTCTGGTGAGAGCTGGAAGTGCCCACCCTTGTCGCGGTCCAGCAGGGCGGCGAAGACGCTGGGCGAGTCGAACCGTGGCGCGCAGAACCAGTCGACAGTTCCGTCCTTGCTGATCAGCGCGGCGGTCTGGAGGTCACCGACCAGGCCGTGCTCCTCGACCCCCGGATATCGCGTGTGCACACTGACCCCCCTCGTCAGGTTGACGGCGACTACCCGGGAAACCGCCCGCTACACGAACGCCGTCTCGACATCCGGACGACGGCGTCGGTGGCCGCCGATAGCGTGACTATTCGACGACATCGATGAGAGGGACCCCGTCGGCAACGTGCTGGGCGTCATGACCAACCCGCACTACCTCGACATTCTCGCCTCACTCCGGGCAGCCTGAGCTCGGCGTCCCCGTTTCCGCCTTGGTACGCCACGAACCAGGCGATCGCCGCGGCGATGCCGGCCTGCACCGCGAGCAGCCCGAACAGACGCAGCCGCCAGGCGCGCGTGCGCAGCGCCCGTTGTACCCGCGCCCGTAGGCGGTCGAACCGGGCCTCCCGGTGGTCCGCCGGCTCGCCGGCGGCCGCCGACTCCTGGTGGGCACACATCCGCGCCGCTTACCCGGCGCGCGGAAACCTATCCCGGCCGCGCCTGTCGCTTGGTACCCATGCTTGTCGACGTCTGCTGTACTCGACAGCGAGGACTGCCTACCGATGAAGGAGGCCCACCATGTCCACCTCCGAGTTCAGCCCCGACGCCCTCCGTACGCTGATCCGCGCCGGCGCCTGGATCGACCGTCCGGACACCAGGAAGGCGGCGGTGCACCTGCTGACCTTCACCAAACTGCCGGACCAACCCGGCTTCGCGGACCTGGTCGAGGTCGTGCAGATCCCCGAGTACGACGACGGCCACGACATCCAGGTCGCGGTGATCCGCGACTGGGCGGCGCTGCTCGCGCTACCGGCGGTCGAGCACCTGTCCGCCGACGATCAACGGCTGCTCGCCCTGGCCGGCAGCCTCGCCACCGGGCAACCGGTCGACCTGGCCGCCAACGCCGCCGTCAAGGACCACGAGCATGCGGCGAAGGTCGCCGAGGCGATGGTGATCGCCGCCGGCTACCACCTGAAGTACGAGGTCACAGCCACCGAGCGACTCACCACGAGGTTCGCCAAGGCCTGACGATCTTCGGGGAAAGGTTCGGCCCCGTCAGGTCTCCCCAGTCTGCCGTGGGTCAATCTCAGACGGCTGTTGGGAACCTGTGCGTCGAGTGGGCCAGCCGAGGAACCGGTCGAACATGTCGCTGGCACACCCAGTGGTGGTGGGGTTGAGCTTGTGCAGGTCATCGATGGCGTCATGTAACAGCCTGGCCAGGTAGAGGAACAGGCTGACCGGGTTTCCGTCGTACTCGGCAACAAGAGCAAGCTTTGCCCGGCCGCACGGCCACGGTTGGCCGCACGCACGGCAGAGCCAGATCGGGCGCAACGGGACGTGCGCTCTTTGCCCGGCGTCGGGGCGTTGGGACTGCGTGGGGCACGGCGACTCATCGCTCATCACGCCTGCTCTCTCGGGCGTGCCGTGTTACTCCGCGACTCTTGCTCTCGAATGTTCCGACCATGTGTCCACACAAACCCCGGTAGGCGCTGGATCCCAGCGCGTCGATGGCGCAGAACTGGCGCATCCCCATTGCGTCACAGAGGGTGAGCTGGATGAATGGTTTAGTGAGGGTCGCGGTGAAGGGAGGCTGCGCATGACGGACAGACGTCGACGCCGGCTGGCCCAGCGCCGCAAGGCGACGGGGCTCAGCCAGGAACGCCTCGCCGAGGCGCTCGGCGTCGACCGCTCCACCGTCGTCCGGTGGGAACGGGCGGAGACCGACCCGCAGCCCTGGCACCGGCCGCGCCTGGCCGCAGCACTCAACCTGTCGATCGACGAATTGGCCGATCTCCTGGCTGATGTTGGCCAGGCACCAGCACCGCCCGATGAGCGTCTCGGCTACGTTCTGCGCAACCCCGGCCGTGTCGATCTGATCGCGGTGGCCTACCCACGGGAGTGCGTGCAGCGCCTCGACGAGCGCTATGACCGAGTGCCTTCGACGCTCCTGCTCGCCGAGACCGGCGAACTACACGGGCAGGCGACCTTCCTACGCCAACACGGCGGCCACGGGCCGGTTCAGCGCGAACTGGCGGCAGCAGTTGCCGAGTCTGCGACGTTGATGGGTCAACTCGTCTGGGACGCCTCACAGCGGCGCGATCATGTCGCCAGCGCCGCCTACTTCGACCAAGCGATCAGCGCGGCGCAGGTAACACGAGACGCGGTCGCCGAGGCCAACGCTCTGCTTCGCAAGAGCTACCTCGCTCTCTACGGCACCAAGCAGCCCAAAGCCGGTATTGCCCTGACCACTCGCGCGGCGTCCGTCAGCAGCAGCGCCAGTCACGTCGTCGCCGGCCTCGCCCAACTACATCGCGCCGAGGCCCACGCGATGTTGAGCCAGGCCAAGGAGTGCTCAGACGCCCTCGGTGCCGCTGAAGCGCACTTCACCGCCCTGGACGCCCGAGATCCCGCCGCCAACATCTTCTGCCCCAGCCATTACGCGAGGCTCGCGGGCTCCTGCTGGCTGTCCCTGAACAAGCCGAACCAAGCAATGCTCGCGCTGGAGGACGCCCGACAACTGGTCGCGGCACGCCGCAAGTCCACCGCCGTCATCCTCGGCAACCTCGCCCTTGGCCAGCATTCTGCGACGCGATGTCGACGCCGCAGCGTCCTACCTGCACCAGGCCATCGAAGTGATCGAGAAGACGCGGGCCGGCGGTGGACTCAACCTCGCTTTCGCCGCCGGCCGAGGACTACGTCCCTGGCGCCACGAGCCCATGGTCCAGGACGTGAACGACCGACTCCTCACCCTCATGAGTTCGTAGGAGCACCGACATGACCGACATCGACCGCGCCAAAGAGGCCGTACGACAACATGTGTGGGATCTCCTCGAACGTGACGGCGCGGCCCCACCCGGAGTGCACGGACATATCCCTGACTTCGTCGGCAAGGAGGAGGCCGCAGCCCGCCTCGGAGATTCCGATGTTTGGAAAAAGGCCCGAGTCATCAAGTGCAACCCGGACCGCGCCCAACTTCCCGTTCGGATACGAGCCCTGCGGGAAGGCAAGCTGCTCCACATGGCGGTCCCGAAGCTCGCTACTCGCCAGCCTTTCTACCTGCTCGATCCGACCCTCCTTGCAGCTCCGATCGAGATTGCGGCCACGAGTACCGGTGCGCCGCAGGTCGCTCCCACCGTCGGCCCCGAAGACATGCTTCCGGTGGACCTCATCGTCTGCGGCAGTGTCGCCGTCAGCCGCCGAGGCGGCGTTCGGGTCGGCAAGGGCGCGGGCTATTCCGACCTGGAGATCGCCCTCCTTACCGACGCCGGACTCGTCACCACCGACACGGCCATAGCCACCACGATCCACCAGACCCAACTACTGGAATTCGAGCTGCCCCACGCCGGCCACGACTTCAGCGTCGACCTCGCCATCACGCCAACCGAGGTGGTCGCATGCGAGCCCGGGCGAGCGAAACCGTCCGGCATCATCGAATCGAGCCTCCGTAAAGATCAGATCGACAGCATCCCCATACTGCGTGCCTGAACGCGTCGACGCGCCCGCTCGACAGGTACGACCCGGCGCGCCAAGGTAGTGACATTGCCTCCAGATGTCATCTGGCCGTCACTGGTTGCTCCTGGGCCTGGGTGAGGCTCTGCCGGTGCTCCAGTGCCTCAGGGATCTCCTCGTATTGAAGCAGGCTGCCGGTCAACTTCAGCAGGTGTTCCTTCGCCTCTTCCGGCGTGGCATAGAAGAACTCACGCCTTTGATTGACCAGATTGACACGCCGGTCGGCCAGCCTCGCGTGCATCTGCGCTTCGATGCCGACAGCGTCTTCGGAGAAGAACAGGGCGTGAACGTCGAAGTTGAACGGCACTGAGGCGTCACTGAGTTCGCGCACCCGGTCCAGTGGATCCAAGCGACGCGTCATCCCGACCTTGACCATCTTCTCGCCGAACGCACCGAGATTGGAGATGACATATACGTAGCCGGCCCTAACGTTGGCTGCCCGCCGGTCGACATCCTGGATCGCACTGTCGATCTGGGACAACCGGCCCTGCATCTGGGCTGCGCCATCGGCATCGCCCTTGGCCTCCAAGGCCGCCATGGCGTTGGCATAGTGCTGACGTTCCTTGTCGAGCCGGGCGCGTTCGCGTTCGATCTCCTGCTGAGCACGTCGTTCTTCGCGGAGCCGAGCCTTCTCCTCGCGTTCCCGCTCCTTCTCCTCCGCCAACTTCTCCTGGTAGTCAGCGGTGAGCTCCAACTCCTCCACCCTCAGCCGGTGGTACCCCTCGGCGATTCGGATGTCCATAGTCTTGCCGAGTTTGGCGATGGTCGCCGCCACCTTCCCCAACCGGTCGACGGCCGAGGCGAGTTTGTACGGCTTCAACCCCCGCACCAGGTTGTCCGCCTCCGCGTTGTAGGCGCGGAGCATGAGCTTCGAGAAGTCCCGAATCATCGCCCTGCCTTCAGCAGCCGAGCCGTTCACCGTCCACCCGGTAGCGGCCTTGACCGCACCGCCGTCCTTCCTGTTCATCGCCTTAATCCGGTCCTGGAGGCGGCTGAGCTGGGGTTGGTATGCAACAGCATCCGACAGGGGATGCCGGTACTGATAGATGCCCGCCTCCTGCAGCAGTGCGGTCTCCTCGGTGACCACGATTTGCTGACGGAGACCGCGCAAGCGCCGATCGAGTTCAGCCTTCTGAGCCTCGCCCTGCGCAGCCTGGTCGGCGACCTCCCGGCCAAGCCGAGCCCGGTGCTGCTCAAGCTCGATCGCAGACAGCACGCCAAGCCGTGTCATCTCCGCGCGAAGAGATGCCACCTCCACTCTGACCTGGTCTAATTCGCGGCGAAGATGCTCATTCTCCGCTGCCAGTTCACGCGCCTTGCCTCGCGCACCGAACAGCGGAATGTCTGGGCTCTCCGCGCTCTGCTGCGAGGCGACTCGGGAAGGCGTAGCAACCTGCGGCACGGCCGGAACCGGGGCAGCCGGAACCGGAGCTGGCAGATCCGGAATCCACAACTGCCACCCGGGCGGAGGAGGACCCCAGGCGGGTTCCGGTTTCCAGCCCGATGGCGGGAGCCACCCAACAGGCGGAGTCGGCCAGTTCGGCGGTGCGTTGAAGCGGTATCCCACTACTACCTCCAGGCTTCACCACGGCCCGACGAAGGTAGCGCCGCAGCCCGCATCGGAAAATCGACGACTCGGGTCGGCAGTTTGAACCATCCAGGTATCCATCGTTAGCCGAGTGGAGATTTAAGTCCGCTTGCCGACAGGAAGAGAGCTTTAGCTGCTTTGGAAGGCGAAGCATCGAGGAAGTTCCCTCGTTCGGCGCACTGCAATGCCCGATAATCCGATCTGCTCGTCAAGCGCAGAGACCTACCGTTGCCCGCACTGTCGGCGACGATGCGAGGTCACTTATGGGCTTCTACCTACGGACCACCCTTAAGGCGGGTCCCTTCCGATTCAACCTGTCACCGTCGGGCGTCGGTGTCTCCGCCGGCGTCCCTGGTTTCCGGGTCGGCACTGGACCTCGCGGCAACTACATCCGCGTCGCGGGTTTCGGCACGAGCTACTTCGGTGGCGGGGCGCCCACTGGGCCCCCGTCCCAGTTACCACCGGCGTTACCGCCCACGGCCCAAGCTGCCGAGATTACGATGCGGGATTTGTCCAGCACGCCAGTGCAGCATCTGATCGCAGCACACCCCTCTGAGTTGATCCATCAAATCCGAAAAGCGGCGCAACGGCGACCACTGTGGCCGTGGGTCGCAGCCGCTGTGGCAATCTTGGCGTTGCTCTCCGCGCCGTATGGCCTTGTACTGCTCGTTCCCGGCCTGCCCCTCACGTGGTGGCTCCGGCAGCGGGATATTGCTCGCCGTTCGGTCGTTGTCTTCTACCAGGTCGACGACGCGCCGGCAGCGAAGTACTCTGATTTCACCGCCAGCAACGGCTTCATAAGCCGTATTCAGCGGGTTTGGCATGTCGAAGCCCAGGGCACCCTAAGCAATCCGTACCAGCGGAAGGTTAACGCCGGAGCCGGAGCTTTGATCCGCCGCAGTACGGGTTCATTGGACTTGGCCGGGCCGCCCGTGCTCGTGACGAACATCGCCGTCCCGAGCTTGCACGGAAAAGAGCGCTCCGTCTACTTCCTGCCGGACCGGCTGATTGTCCGTCACGGCAGACAGTATGCCGATCTCCCCTATTCTGCGGTGAATGCCCATGCACTGCCACAGCGTTTCATTGAAACGGAAGCTCCACCAACCGACGCCCACTGCGTCGGAACTACCTGGCAGTACGCCAACAAATCAGGCGGCCCCGATCGCCGCTTTAAAAACAATAGGCAACTACCGGTCATGCTTTATGGAAGGCTCACGCTCACCGGCCCAGAAGGACTGCTGATGGTTTGGGACTTCTCTCGCCCAGATGTCGCGGCATCGCTGGCCGAAGCGCTCAACCGAATGCGGTAGCCCGCCGAACTGCCCTAGGGAAAGGGGATATTCGGACGAGGGTCGTCGTCGCATCCGGTCTGGGGTAGCCCGGACGCAGCGACGATGGCCTCGACAGCCTCGTCCAGGCTGGTCGTCTCGGGCAGGACGAGTTCGTCAGGCCAGCCCAGGACGTCGTGGGCGGCATACCAGCCGCTCATGTGCTCGGCGGTGAACTCAGTGGCCTGCGGGCGGGTGAGATGCCGGCGCAGGGTCTCGGCCAGCGACACGTCGAGGTAGCAGAACAGCGACCGACCGCGGTGGTCGTCCCGCAACGCGGTCAGCATTCCTCGGTAGAGGCTGGTGTGCATGATGCCTTCCATGACCACGTGGTAGCCGTGGTCCAGCGCGAACCGCACGGTCTGCCCGATCAACGCCGGCGCGGCGCCGCCGGGCTTGTCCCGCTCGCGCAGCAGGATGCGGCGCAGGTAGTCCTGCTCGACGAGTGCACAGCCCCGGCCGTGCCGGCGGCGTAGCTCACGAGCGATGCTGCTCTTGCCCGAACCGGAGTTCCCCCGGATGCAGACGAGGATCGTGTCCGGGCTGCCGGTGGGTTCAGCGAGCACGATGCCTCCTCGGCTCCTTACGTCACTCCCGGATCTCCATCTCGGCCACCGAACCCCCGTCGAAACGGTACGCATGCGTGACGGTGTGATCGACGATTTTCGCTCCGGTCTTGTCGTATACCACCTGATGAACGGTGACGGCAATACGGCCGTCGGCCTCCGTACTGAACGCGGTCGGCGTGACAATGGGTTCGATCTGCTCCCACTGTCGACGCCAGTAGACGCCGACCATCTCCCGGCCGTGGACCACGCCTCCTTCCCAACCGTTGGGCCAGAAGACATCCGGCGTCAGAGCTGCCAGCAGGGTGGGAATGTCACGCTCGTTGAAGGCCGCGTAGAGGTTGGTGAGCACTGCCTTTGCTGGCGAGTCCATCGGGCCAGCATGGCCGGTGGACGAGACCCCACCACGTCCTCTTCGCTGTCGGCAGAAGAGGCGGGGAATTCCATGCCGGCGCAGTCATCGTGCCTGACAGGCTGGCCGGGCAACCTCGGGACCGAGATGATGCTTGTCTATCAGCGTTCTGACACCGCGCCGTCGTTGTCTTCACCTGCTGGCGTGTTGGAGGCTGGGTGCTGCGGGAAGGAGCAGAGGCTTGGGTCAACGGGAGGCGGCGCGACCAGAGCCCCGAGACGCAACAGAGGCATCCTTCAATCGGCTGGCCGCACTCGACGTGTGGCGTCGTGGGCACTTGCTGCAGGAGCAGCTCACCGCGTTCGGATCGGCTCGAACAGCCGCGGAGTTTGAGGCGGCAGAGCTGTACCGCCAACGACAGCATGATGCCGTGGTCGAGGCGTTGCGGGGCACACCGATTCAGGAGCTCCGATCCGTACGGCCGGGTCTGCGAATCGCGCCGAGCCTGGAGCGGCGAGGTTATCGCACAGTCCTGGACGTGCTGCACGCATCGCACGGTGATCTCCTACGACTTCCAGGAGTAGGAAGCCACAGCGCTGCGGCCATAGCCGATGCGGCGCAGGCGATTCGACGCCTTTTCGAGCAGAGTGCCGCAGTGCGCTTGGACGCCGACCGCAACAACCCGGCCGTGGAGCCGCTGTTGCGGGCTCTGTGGGTGCTTCGCATTGTCACCGAGTTGCACGCCGACGGCAGCGCCCGCCTGGGCTCCCTCGCTGACGACCTGGACGACGCACTGCGCAGGGCGAAGCGCGCCACACAGAGAGGCGGTCTGCTGTTCGCTCGGGCAGCCACCAAGACGGCTGCGTGGTCAGCGGTAGCGGAGGTGGAGCGACTGTTGAGTAGTCGCCAAGCAGACGCAGCGGCCGCGCTTCTTGCCCGGCGGGACCAACTGAGCACCCACGCGCTAACCGTCGGCCGGAATGCCCTGTGGGCCGACTTCGCACGCCACGCCGCGGTCTACAACACGCTGCTCGAGCGGGTCAGCGGTAGCACAGCAGACGGTGCGGCTGCGCATGGACACTTACCGCAGGCCCTGCAGAACCAGGCCGGGCAGATCGGGCTGGACCTGAGCAGGTTACGCGTCACGTTGCGCGGCTATCAGGCTTTCGGAGTCCGGTACGCGCTCCTGCAACGGCGTTGCATCCTCGGTGACGAGATGGGGCTGGGCAAGACGATCGAAGCCATCGCGGTCTGCGCCCACCTCGCTGCCGCCGGAGGGCGTCACTTCCTCGTCGTCTGCCCGGCCAGCGTCATCGTGAACTGGCTCAACGAGATCGCATCCCACAGCACGCTGCCCGCCCACCGGCTACACGGGCCGCAGCGCGACGAAGCGATCCGCCGATGGCACGCCGACGGCGGTGTGGCGGTCACCACCTTCGAAACGTTGAGTCGGCTGTCCTTGCCCCAAGATCTCCGCGCCGGAGTCGTCATCGTGGACGAGGCGCAACTGATCAAGAATCCTGCGGCCCAGCGGT
Source organism: Micromonospora sp. DT44 (assembly GCF_049841635.1). Lineage (NCBI taxonomy): Bacteria > Bacillati > Actinomycetota > Actinomycetes > Micromonosporales > Micromonosporaceae > Micromonospora > Micromonospora sp. DT44. Next base: position 73,026 of record NZ_JBNCKS010000008.1, read on the forward strand.
CCCAGGCCGTCGCCGCGCATCTCGCCCAGGCGCCCCGAGCGCTGTTCCTGACCGGCACACCAATGCTGAACCGGGTCGAAGAGTTCCGAAACTTGATCCGCTACCTGAACCCTGCGGTGGCAGCCACAATCAACGACACGGACGGATTGGCCGGTGCCGCCAGCTTCCGCCGCAAGGTGGCCAACGTATATCTCCGCCGCAACCAGAAAGACGTCCTCGACGAACTTCCGGACCTGATCGAAGTCGCAGACTGGGTCGAGATGGGTCAGGCAGAGACGCGCACCTACCAGCGGGCGGTCGCGGCCCGGCGGTTCGCCGACATGCGTCGTGCCGCCGTGGTCGCCGACGGATCACGAATGCCTGCGAAGGTGGAGCGCCTGCGCGAGGTCGTCCAGGAGGCCGCGGACAACGGATGGAAGGTCGTGGTCTTCTCGTTCTTCCTGGAAGTCCTGAACCGCGTACGCGTGAGCTTGCAAGAAGGAACGCCGACGTTCCTGCTTTCCGGGACCGTCCCCGTCGCCGCTCGGCAGCAGGTCGTGGACAACTTCAGCGGTACGGACGGCCACGCGGTCCTGGTCAGCCAGATCGGCGTTGGCGGGGTGGGTATCAATCTTCCAGCGGCGTCGGTGGTCGTGCTCATCGAGCCGCAGCTCACTCCGGCACACGAGGAGCAGGCCATCCGGCGGTGCTACCGGATGGGTCAGACTCGCGGTGTACGGGTCCACCGCCTACTGGCCAGAAACACCGTGGATCAGCGGTTGGTGGAGATGCTCGAACGCAAGAGCGCCCTGATCCGCGCATATACCCACGACAGCGTTGCGAAGATGGCTGACCCGTCGGCGACTGACGGCAGCTACGTCGACCACGACCTCCTCGCCGATGAGGCGATCCCGCTCGACCGGCGGATCATCATGGTCGAGCGTCAGCGGCTTGGCCTCGACGAACGGCGGGCGTCCTGACGGCGCGGCGTTGCCGGAGCACGACCTTCCAGGACCGACGACCACCCGTCGCCCGCCAGACGAAACGGCCCCGACCCGGTGCGAACTACCAGGTCAGAGCCTTGATCGTTGGTGCGCCGCCAGGGACTCGAACCCCGAACCCGCGGTTACCAACCGTCACTCCGCCGAGCTTGTCATCGCTAGTCATGTTATTGCGTTGAGCTGCGCAAACGCCGCCTAGCGTCGATCGGGGCTTGTCACTGGTAGTCAACAGTTGGGAAGGGTTTTCGGGGGGTAAACGGGGGGCACCTTGCCCGGTGCCATCAGTGAACGGATGCTGGCGCGGGTTGGTGCCTGAGGGATGCCGCCGACAGAGTTGTCCCGCCGGCTTCGTGATGTCGATCGGACGCGCCCGCGGCAAACTGGGGATCCCCGCCGTGTTTTCGTCGCGCGGTCATTGCCGGATCGTGCAGCAGGGCCAGGAACATTCTGGCTGTCTCGGGGATGAGTGTGCCCTATGGCAGCGAAGCTGGCATGTCACTCAATCGATGGTCTTCGTTAATCAGAGCATGCTGTGATCGCTCCGAGCGGACTTGCGCGGTGGACAGCACCGTTGCCTGCCTGCCTGCCTGCCCACCGCCTGCGTTCTTATGAGACCTCGGCGGCCTCCCGGGCGGTACCAACGACGGAGGACCTGTGAGAAGAAGCGGCGACCTGCGGCCCCGGCCGAAATCCGCTGTGTTGGCCCGACTGCGGATCAGTACCGCGATGATCGTGGTGGCAGCCCTGATCGGCGGCGGGCTGGCGGCACCGGCCCAGGCCGTTCCGGACCGGGCGCCGGCCACGCTGCCCGCCCAGGTTCCGATGGGCCCACTCGGCAGCATGACCGTCGAGGCCGCGGACGATGACATCATCTTCACCCTGGACCTGGGGGAGACGGTCGATGTCGCCCGGGTACGCGAGGCGGCTTCGGAATTCCAAGGCCGCGGCCCGGCGTTCGGGTCGACATTCCAGGCGGAGACCCAGGCGAATCCGCCCGGTGCCACGTACCCGGGTATGGACGCGTGGCCCGACTTCGACGGCACGATCAGCGTGACGGAGGCCGAACTGTCTCTCACGGTCACCAGGCCGGAGGTCCAGACCGATGCCGGCTGGCTGGCACAGATTCTCGCCACCGGCGCCGGCGTCACAGCGCTGATCGTTTCGCGGGCGCTCTGCATCGGGGCACTGGTGGCCATCAGCAGCCCGGCCGTGCTTCCCGTCGCGAAGCCCGTCTGCGCCTTCGTGGGCACGTTCCTGGGCAACCTCACCCGCGGCGGCATCCTGATCGCGGTGGACGGCGGCACGCTGGAGGGAAGCGTCTGGGCACATCTGATCGCCGTGGGAATCATCCAGGCCGCCGGTGCGGCCGCGTGGGAATCCGGCATCGGACTCTGGGCCGAGACCACCCTCCCCGGCTACCTCGCGTGGGTCGGCAACGGCGTCGTCATGCTGGCCACGAAGGTGAGCCGATGGTTCGCGTCCTTCAAGCCCGCGCTGATCCAGGCAGGAACCTGGCTCAGAGAGCGCGTGACCGATGTTCGCAGGGCCGTCGACGAGGTCGGCATGGCCGATGTGCCGCTGAGGGTCATGCCGATGGGGGACTCGATCACGTACGGCGTGGGCAGTTCGACCGGGTCGGGATACCGCTCGGATCTCCACAGCGCTTTGACCGCGCAGGGCGGGCGGGTCGAGTTCGTCGGCTCGCAGCGCTCCGGCCCGGCACCGGAGGCCCACGAGGGGCACTCCGGCTGGCTGATCGGGGGCATCGCCGGCATCGCGGACTCCGTGCTGAGCACTTACCGGCCCAATGTGGTGCTGCTGCACATCGGCACCAACGACATGCACCAGAACGGCGAACCAGCCGGCGCCCCGGGCCGGCTCGGCAGCCTGATCGACCAGATCTTCCGAGCGGCGCCACAGGTGACGTTGCTGGTCTCGACTATCGTCCCGTCCGGCAACTCGGCCACCCAGGCCCGGATCGCCGCCTTCAACCAGGCGGTGCCCGGCCTGGTGGCGACGAGGCGGGCGGACGGCAAACACGTGTATCTGGTCAGCATGAGCGCGGTGACCACATCCGACCTAGCCGACGGAATTCATCCCAACGACGCCGGCTACCGGAAGATGAGCGCGGCGTTCTACAGCGGTGTTCTCGCCGTGGCCGACGCCGGCTGGATCGTGGCACCCGGCGCCGTGACCCCGACAGCCGCCCCGGTCCGGGCGTGGAACTCGCAAGGCGTGATAGCGCCCGGCACGATGAGCCGCGATTCCTACCCGGGCAGCCTGTCGCTCGGCAGCGGCGACAAGGTCCTGTTCGGCGATGTCGACGGTGACGGCCGAGACGACTACCTCGTCAGCCACTCCGACGGCTCGGTGAACGTGTGGGTCAACGGCGGCGCTGGCCTGGACGGCACGATCGCCTGGATCGGACACGGTTCCAGCGGCTTCCCGTACGCTCCGGGCTTCCTGTGGCAGATGGCCGACATGAACGTCGACGGCCGGGCCGACCTGGTGCAGATCAATGCCGAAACCGGCTCCCTGGGCCTGTATGTCAACGGCGGCACCGACTCGCAAGGCCGGTATATCTGGAACTCGCAGGGGCAGATCGCCGCTGGCGTCGGATCGCCCGGCAACCAGATCCGCTTCGCCGACATCAACGGTGACAGCCGGCCCGACTACCTCGACGTCGCGCCGGACAGCTCGGTGCGGGCCTGGCTCAACGCCGGTCGCGGTGTTGGCGCCAGCTGGAACTGGTTCGCGCAGGGCAAGATCGCCGCCGGCGTCGTCTCTCCCGGCAGACAGATCCGCTTCGCCGACATCAACGGTGACGGCAAGGCCGACTACCTCGACGTCGCGCCGGACAGTTCGATGCGGGCCTGGCTCAACGGAGTGCAGGGCACGGACTGGCCCGCTCTCCCGACCGACATTCCATGGCTCCCGCAAGGGGTGGTGGCCCCCGGCGTCGGTTCCCCCGGCAGCCAGGTCCAGCTCGCCGACCTGGACGGCGACCGCAAGGCGGACTATCTCGACGTCGACCCGGTCACCGGCGGCATCCGGATGTGGAAGAACTCCGGCGCGGCCCCCGGCGGCGGGTGGCAATGGGCCTCGCGGGGCTCGGTCGCCACCGGCAACCACGCCCGGGTCGTGTACGCCGACCTCAACGGCGATCGCCGGGTGGACTATCTGGAGGTCAGCGCGGACAGCTCGGTCAAGGCCTGGCTGAACGGCGGCTCCCAGGGCAACGGCGCCTGGGCGTGGAACTTCGTCGGCACGGTCGCCACCGGTGTCGGCGTGCCCGGCAGCAATGTGCGGTTCGCCGACATCAGCGGGGACGGCAAAGCCGACTACCTGGCCGTCGACGCCGACAGCTCGGTCGAGGGGTGGATCAACGGCGGGCCGGGCAACGGTGGTGGTTGGGTCTTCAACTCGCAGGGCATCGTGGCCACCGGCGTCGGGTCCCCGGGCGGCCAGATCCGTTTCGCCGACGTCAACGGGGACGGCAAGGCCGACTACCTCGATGTGGCGCCGGACAGCTCGGTCGAAGCCTGGCTGAGCGTCGGCGCATCCAGCGGCGGCGGTTGGCGGTGGACCTCGATCGACACGGTCGCCGTCGGCGTCCACGTGGCTGGCACCAGCGTGCGGTTCGCGCCGCTCTACGGGACGGCACGGGCCGACTACATCGCCCTCGGCGACAACGGCACCATCGACGTCTGGCAGAACGGTGGTCGTAACGGCAACGGCAACTGGCTGTGGCTGAACGGCGGCAAGGTCGCCGGCGGTGTCGGCAGCCCCGGCAACCAGATCCAGCTCGCCGACATCAACGGGGACGGCCGGGCCGACTATCTCGACGTCAACCCTGCCACCGGCGCCACGCGAGCCTGGACCAACGCCAGCTGACAACAGGAAACGCCCGGCAGCTCGTTGCGAGCCGCCGGGCGTTCTCGTCGGTGGGGCTGGAGCGCGGCGCCGTACAGCAGGGTCGCGAAGGTCATGTGCAGGCCCGACATGGTCGGCCGGTTGCGGGCTACCAGCGCTCCTGCTCGGTGCGGGACGGCGGGGTGTCGGCGGGGCGGCGGGCGCTGCGGCGGGCGAGCCCGACGATGAAGATCAGGACTGTTGCGGCGACGATCAGCAGCGCCACGCGGGTGGAGCGGTGAACGCCGGGCCTGGTCGGCATGACCACGGTGGCGAGTTCTCCCGGGACCGGGCCGACGTGCTGGGGCGGGAGGACCGCGGTCACCGCGGCGTACACGTCGAGGGTGCCGGCGCCCTGCGAGGTCGTCCGTTCCCCGCCGGGCGCGGGCCGCGCGGTCTGCTCTCGAGACCCGTCTCGGCGACGCCAGTGGCGCGCAGCCCGCGCTGAGACCGGCCTTGAATGGGTCACTCCCCACACGTGCCGTAAGACCGTTGCCACCTTGATCGACAAGGAGGCCAACACCGACAGCGCCGCCGCACAGCTCCGCCACGGAAGTAAGGAGATCACCAAGAAGCACTACATCGTCGAGCCAGCCCTTGCCCCCGACAGCTCCCCCATTCTCCAACAGCTCGGGGGCAGGCCGGAGCCAGGCGATTCCGAACCCCGCAACCCTGGCCCGACCCCGACCGGATAGCCAGGGGCAGGTGGCGGCAGGTACGCCTGCCACCCGGGCCTGCCGAACCTGATCGCCCCGGCCGTTAATGAGGGGTTTCGGGGAGGGTTCGAAACTACATAGACAACCATAAAGGCCCTGGCCAGCTTTTGCTGGTCAGGGCCTTTAATTGGTGCGCCGCCAGGGACTCGAACCCCGAACCCGCGGATTAAGAGTCCGCTGCTCTGCCAGTTGAGCTAGCGGCGCTCGCTGACAACGACGAGCACGCTAACACGCCCGCGAACCGGCCCCGGAACCCATCCCCGGTCCGCGTTCAGTGCGCCGGATTGGGCGTGTGCGGCAGCTTGCCGAGTTGCTTCCAGTTCGTCTCGGCGACGTCCACGCCGTAGTGCTTGGCGGCGGCGAGGATGTTCTGGAAGGCCAGGTCGCGGTCTGCGTCGGTGACGCCCTGCACCTGGTCGAAGCGGGCGATGGCGTTGCGGACGTGGCCCGCGTCGGTCATCGGCTCCTTGCGCTTGCCGGGGAAGGCGAAGACGGTCTCCGGCAGCTCGCGCTTGTCCTTGTCGGTCAGGCCGCCGTGCTTCTCGTGGGGCTTCCAGGTCGACTTCATCGCCCACCATTACCCATTTTTCGTCCACACCTACGCCCGAACCGGCTTGATTAAGAGTGTTTAAAGACCCTGTCCGGCACGCGCGGCGAATGCCTACCATACGGCGGCCCGTGACCATTTGGGTCAGCCTGTCGTGTGTTCGTTGGGAGTGACCCGTGTCGTACGAAGGCCCGCCGCCGTCACGTCATCGTCCCCCGGGATGGGCCACCCACAAGAGACTGAGCGTCGCCGCAGGGGTGGCCGTCGTGCTCGTCGTCGCGGCCGGGGCCGTGTACCTGGGCAACGGCGCCGAGCAGCCCGAGCCGTCCAACGCGGCCAACGCTCTCGACTACCCGTCGCCGTCGGCTGGGCCGGCGGAGTCGCACGGGCCGAAGGTGTCGGCCCCCGCGACACCTTCGGTCTCCGCGACTCCGTCGACCGGCGCGACGCCGTCGGCCACTGCCGCCCCGAAGGTCCCCACCACCGGCTGGGTTCCGATCGACGGTGCGGCCTGGAAGGCGCAGGCCGACGCGTACAAGGCGCTGAAGATCGACCCCGCCCCGGCCAGTGTCGGCGACCTTCCAGAGTTCCGGGCGGACTGCCAGTACAGCCACCGGCTGCCGGACGATCCGATCGTCGCCCCCGGCCTCCCGGGCGCCTCACACATGCACTCCTTCGTCGGCAACAAGGCCGTCGACGCGAACACCGTCGGCGGAGACCTGACTAAGTTCACGGCCACGTCCTGCAAGCCGATCCAGGATCACTCCGCGTACTGGGTGCCCACGCTCTACGACAACGCGACCGGTAAGCCGGTCGAGACCACCGGCTTCCGGGTCTACTACCGCTCGCTCGCGAAGAACTCGACCGGCCAGATGCCCATGCCGAATGGCCTGCGCATGATCTCCGGCGACGCCAAGAAGAAGCAACCGACACCGCGCGGCGCGACCGGCCAGTTCTACTGCGCCTTCTACGGTCCCGGCGACCTCGACGGTGTCGCCCGCAGCACCAACGGCAACTGGCCGATCTGCGGCGGGACCGCCACGCTGCACTTCATGCTGCAGTTCCCGGACTGCTGGGACGGCAAGCACCTGGACAGCCCCAACCACAAGGACCATGTGGCGTACGGCAGCGGCGGTACCTGCCCGCCCGGTCACCCGGTTCGGATCCCGGCGATCACCTTCGACATCCAGTACCCGGCCAAGGGCACCCCGGCGGGCTACTACCTCGCCTCCGACAAGGCGGGCAAGAGCGCCTCGTCGATGCACGGGGACGCCTTCGTGATGTGGGACGTCAACACGATGAACAAGCGCACCAAGAACTGCGTCCTGGGACGCAGGACCTGCGACAACTACGGCTACCAGAAGTAGCCGGGGCCGGACCGAAAAGCGGCCCGGCCCCGGCTGACGACCGCCTAGCTACGCAGCGTCCACTGCTGGTTGGCGCCGCCGTTGCACGACCAGAGGATGAGCTTCGTGCCGTTGGCGCTGCCAGCGCCGTTGGCGTCGAGGCAGAGCCCGGACTGGCCGTTCGTGATGGTGCCGTTGGCGTTGATGTTCCACTGCTGGTTGGCCGCGCCGTGGCAGTCCCAGATGATGACCTGGGTGCCGTTGGCCGTGCCCGCCCCCGAGGCGTCCAGGCACTTGTTGCCGTACACCATGAGCTGCTTGCTGGACGTGGAGGTCCACCGCTGGTTGGTGCCGCTGCCGCAGTCCCAGAGCTGCACCTGGGTGCCGTTGGTGGTCGAGGAGTTGGGCACCTCGACACAGCGGCCGGACTGGCCGCCCACGAGCTGTCCGCCCTGCTGGGTGCCGCCGCCACTCTGCTGCCGGACGATGGAGGTCGACTCCGCCGACCGGTTGCCCTGGGCGTCGACGACGTAGAGCCGGTACTCGCCCTGGGTTGACGGCACGGCGATGGACGTGGCGTTACCGGCCGCCCGGGTCATCGTCGCCCCGGCCGTGAAGGTGGTCGTGCCCAACGGGGCCAGCCAGACCGACTTGCCGGCGTCGCCGGTGCTCCGGATCGGGATCGTCGCCGTGGCGCTGGTGACGTACGTGCTGGCCGGCAGCACGTAGTTGGACACGGAGAACCTGCTGGCCGGGATGATGTCCCGGTAGGCGTCCTCAAGGCCGGAGCTCGCCGCGATGCCGTACGCCGCCGCCGGCCAGACGTAGTCGGAGGAGACGAGGATGTCGGCGACCGTGCTGTTCGGCAGGTTCTTGTTCGACACCTTGTTGATCGGGCCGTAGATCTGCGTGATGCTCAGATCGTGCTTCCGACCGAAGTCGTCGGAATTGATCATCCAGGTGACGTTCTTGTCGATGCTCAGGACGTTGTCCCGGAAGGTGATGTACGCCGAGCCTTCGTCGGGGTGCAGGCCGTACTTGTGGCCCGAGGGCACTCCCTGGAGGTAGTTGTTGGTGATCGTGGTCCCGGGCTGGCTGCCCAGCGTGTAGATGGGCGCCGTGTCGCTGAGGCGCTGGACCGTGTCGATGATGTGGTTGTAGCTGATGGTGTTGTTCCGCGCCGTCGTGGTCGGCCGGTTGGGCACGATCGACCCCGATGACCCGTCGAAGTTCCACCAGCCCCAGCCCATCGTGATGCCCGACCAGGGAGCCTTCTCGATCCGGTTGCGCTGGATCGTGAGGGTGTCGACGAAGTACGCCGAGATGGGGCTGTGCCCGTTGAACAGGACCGCGCTGTCGTAGATGTAGTTGTTCTTGATCTCGATGTTCTTCGGCAGTCCCTCGACCTGCGGGAGGTACTTCTCCCGGTTGCTCGACGTGCCGTCTCCGATGTAGACGTGCTGGGGATGACCGACGTCGATGGCGGACCCGGCGATGTCGTTCGTGTAGTTCCCGATCAACTGCGAGTTCTGCACGTCGTTGACCATGCTGATGCCGTCGGCGCCGGTGTGCTGGACCCGGTTGCGTTGCAGAAGGATCCCGTCGGCGTTCTGCACCTGGACGATGCCGGGCGTGACATCTACGTTGCGGTAGTAGTAGACGTGGAAGTTGCCCTTCGCGTACGCCTGCGCGCCAAGGTTGCCCTGCTGCGCCTGCTTGAAGGACGAGCCGGCGACGTTGAACAGGTTCCAGTCGGAGTGCTGCACGGTCAGGCCGGAGAACGTGATGTTGCGGGCGTGGCTGGTGGTCGAGGCGCCGGCGACCCGCAGCACGGTGGTGACGTTGTTCGGCGCGTACACCGACGCGTTCGTCATGTCCTCGGAGCTGGCCTTGTAGTAGTAGACCGTCTTGGTGCCCTTGTCGAAGAAGAACTCACCGGGGGCGTCCAGGAACTCGTACGCGTTCATGAGTTTGTGGCTGCCGCCGACCTGGGCGTTGCCGTTGAACGCGCCCTGCGCGATGGCCGCGCCCGGCTGCTGGAACAGTGCGACCCGGTTCGAGCCGTCGGTGGTCACCTGACGGACGCCCACGATGGCCGTGGTCCAGGTCGTACCCGTCTCGATCTCGATGTCGTCCTGGTTGCGGGGGATGGCGGGGAAGTCGCTCTGGCTGTACTTCGCGCCGTCGCACTGGGAGCCCGACTCCCACGCCCAGGACGCCTGACCGGCGGTGACGTTGTACGTCCCGTAGCACCCCGCCGAGCTGACGGTCTTGGTCGCCATCTGCGCCCGCTTGTCGTTGACGTACAGCGTGCGCAGCTTGGTACTGCGATCCAGCGGCGCCTTCCAGATGTTGCCGCTGTGCTGGGTCCATCCGGTGACCGGGACGCCGCCGTCGAGGATGGGGGTCTCGCCGGGATAGGCGGCGTAGCTGATCCGGTACCCGTTGGTGCCGGAGTCGCTGGCGCCGAACTCGACGGTGCTGGTGACCGGGTATCTGCCGCCACGCAGGTAGACGTTGATGTCGCCGGACATGTTCGCGTTCACAGTGCGAACGACGTCCCGCGCGCGTTGCACCGTCTTGAACGGTGCCGCCTGCGTGCCGGCGTTGGAGTCGTTACCGTCGGGGGCGACGTAGTACGTCTCCTGAACCGCGGCCGAGGCGGGCGATTGACTGATCACCACGGCCGGCAGCGTGGCGGCGACGAGCGCCGCCGCGAGCAGTGCCGTGCGGGTGGTGGATACGGCTGGTCTCACGTGCTGTCCTTTCTCACTTGTCGTCGACGTTGGCGCCTGGGACGTGCATCGAGCGACAAGCAGGGAACAGCGACGCCACCAAGGATCGGCGGGGGGCGCGTGGTGCGGCCCGGCCGCACTCTTTTGCCAATCGCTACGAAGTCTTGGGCGGAGCGTATGTCAGACGTGTGACGAATGCAATACGAGATTGGGTCCCATCTATGTCTAAATGCCTATCAAAAGCGCAAAGCAGGCGAGCGACACGAGGCTTGATCGCCGATCATCCGATGAATCTAAAATCGGCTCGGGCCGGGGCGCAGCAACACCCCGGCCCGAGCCGTCCGGATCAGCGCAGCGAGAAGTCCGCCAGCCGCAGCGGAGAGTCGAACACCAGGTAGACGTCGTGGGTCCCGGCAACCCGGGCAACCTCGGCACTGACGCTGACGTACCGGTAGTCGTCGCCGGTGCTCGGCACGGTGGCCGTACCGAGCAGTCGGCCGGTGGGCGAGCCCAGCCGAACCTGGATCGTGCCGGCGCCCGCCGAGGCCTTGGCGACCCGCGCCGTGAAGGTGTGGCCGCCCGGACGCAGGGCGGACTTCCCGAAGGAGATCCATTGACCGGCTGCGGTGACGCCCACGGCCGTACCGCGTACCTTCGTCTCGTCGACGAGCCGGACCCCCGCGTACCCGTCGAAGTTCTCCGCGCGGCTCGTCCGGGTCAGGTCCCGGGCCGGGATCGTCTCACCGCGGACCGTGACCGCCGTGCGGGCCCGGACGTCCGTGGCGCTCGCGCCGACCATCAGGTCGTACGCGGACGACTCGACCACCCAGCGACTCCGGGTGACGTCCCAGTTCGCGAGGTCGGCGGCGCGCACCCGCAGCGTGACAGTGCGGGTCTGCCCGGGGGCGAGGTCCACCCGCTGGAACGACCTGAGCGCCCGGATCGGCGTCTTCACCCGCGAGGTGCGCTGGTGCGTGTAGAGCTGCACGACCTCGGAGCCGGCCCGGCTACCGGTGTTGGTCACGTCGACGCGGGCCGTGATGGTGCCGTCCGCCGCGACCGAACGGCCGTCCGCGCGGAGCTGGCCGTACCGGAACCCGGTGTACGACAGTCCGTGGCCGAACGGGTAGAGCGGCTTGTCGGCGCTGTAGAGGTAGGTCTGATCGGACGAGATGATGTCGTACTCCAGCAGGTCCGGCGGTAGTTGCCGGTCCGAGCGGTACCAGGTCTGGGTGAGCTTGCCGGACGGGTTGCGGTCGCCGAACAGGACGTCGGCGAGGGCGTGACCCGTCTCCGCGCCCGCGTGGGTGGTCCACACGATCGCCGGCACATGCTCCTGCTCCCATCCGATCGTCACCGGGTAGCTGGTCTGCAGCACCAGCACCGTCCGCGGATTGGCCTTCGTCACGGCCTTGACCAGGGCCTCCTGACCCGCGCTCAACGCCATCGAGGTGCGGTCGTGCGCCTCGCGCCCGTTGATGAACGGGTTGCTGCCGACGACCAGGACGGCGGTGTCGGCCGCCTTGGCCGCCGCGACGGCACGGTCGACCCCGCTACTGATCACCTCACGCTGGAAGTGGGTCGCGTCCGCCGCGCTGGACGCGCCGAGCTTGAGCGCGCCGTCGTCGCCGACCGTGACGTACGTGTTGACGCCGAACCAGCTCTCCGTCGTCTCGTAGCCGGCGTAGCGCAACGCGACCGTCCCGTCGGCCTGCGGTTCCAGCGTGAACTGCTGCTGGACGTACCAACCGTTCGGCTGCTCGTCCCGGGTGACGAACGGCCCCCAGTTGTACCCGAGGTAGCGGCCGTTGGCCGCGTTGCGCAGCGTCACCACGTTCTGTCCCCAGTCGACGCTGTCGAACTGGGCCGCGAGTGAGGCGTCGGTGCCGGTGGCGGCGACCGGGTCCGCGTCGGTGGTGCCGGTGGCCGTCACGTACCGGCCGGTGGACGGGTCCTTCAGGGCGATCCGGTCCGCCCCGTCGAGCCCGTCGACGCTGGCCGAGCTGCCCAGCCGCTCGCGGATGCCGTCCAGCGCGGTCACCTGGTACGGCAGGTCGGCGCCGTACCAGTCGGTGTAGAGGGTGTCGGCGAGCGGACCGAGCACGGCCACCTTGCGGGTCCGGGCCGGGTTCAGCGGCAGAGCCTGCCGCGAGTTCTTGAGCAGCACCATCGCCTCGCCGGCGGCCTGACGGGCCAGCCGCTGGTGTTCCGGGCTGTTGATGACGTCCGGGGTGATGCCGCCGTACCGGCCGCCGCCCGGGTCGAACTCGCCGAGTCGGAAGCGCAGGTTCAGGATCTCGGCGATCCGGGCGTCGATGTCCGCCTCGGTGAGCAGGCCGCTGGCGAGGGCCTGCTTGATGGCGGTGACGGTCGGCTGGGCGTTGGTGTCGTCGGTGATGAAGCTGTTGAGGCCAGCCTTGACGATCGCGGCGTTCCCCTCGGCCTGGGTCGGGTAGTACCCCTGCGAAGCGACGAGGTTGTTCGGCGCCCACGCGTCCGTGACGTTCATCAGGGGCTGCTCGGTCCAGCTCCGTACCACCGTCGCCAGGTCCGGATCCACGGTCGCCGGGCGGCCGTTGACCAGGTTGTACGAGGCCATCACGCCGGTCGCCGCGTCGGCCGCGATGGCCGGCTTGAAGGCGGCCCGGTCGTACTCGTTGAGCACCCGCGGCGGGACGTTCGACGAGGTGACGTCGCGCCGGACCTCGTTGTTGTAGGCCAGGTAGTGCTTGAGGGTCGGCGCGCTCTTGAGGTGGTCCGGGTCACCGCCGGTCATCCCCGAGCCGTACGCGGTGGAGATCTTCGCGGTGAGCAGCGGGTCCTCGGAGTAGCCCTCCTCGTTGCGACCCCAGCGTGGGTCGCGGAGCAGGTTGACCACCGGTGCCCAGAGGTTGAGACCCCAGACCCGCGGGTTCTGCGCGTGGTAGCCGCGCGCCTCGTCACCCACGGCCGACCCGACCCGCTGGATCAGGTCCGGGTTCCAGGTGCTCGCCATGCCCACCGGCTGCGGGAAGGACGTGCCGCGGGCCTTGACCACCGCGCCGCTGTTGTCGATGTCGGTCGACCAGGCGACGCCGTGCAGCGCCTCGGTGCCGGTCTTGAACAGGCCGATGCCCAACCGGGGAACGGCCGGCTGGTACTGGTGCAGCCAGGAGATCTTCTCGTCCAGCGTGAGCCGGCCGAGCAGGTCGTCGACCCGGACCTGGACGGGCAGGTGGGGGTCACGGAACGGGTAGGTGGGGTCGGCGTGTGCCGTGCCGGGGACGGTCGGCAGGACGAGCAGGGCGAGCGCGAGCGCGGTGATTCCGCGCCGAAGGCGCCACTTCCGCATGCGGTTCTCCTCATGTCGTACGACAGGCGCGATTCAGCGCCAAGACCGGCGTGGCCAGGCTCGACACCCGGCTGACGGGCCTGAACGACGAATCGTCGAAGCGCTTCGACGACCCGGCCGCGTAACCACGGCCATGAATGTGGTGATCGCGCAACTATAGAAGCGCGCCAATTGATGGGCAAGGCCGGACGCTCGCGCGCCGAGCCCGCGACGAGTCCATCCGTTCCGGTGGCAGGTAGGGTCGACGCCGAGACCCACGCGCCGATCCAGGGGGACGTCACCAGGTGAGCGCCCATTCCATGGTGTTGTTCGTGCTCGCCGCCGTGGCGGTCATCGTCGCCGTCCGGTGGGTGGCGTCCCGTACCGGCCTGCCGGCGGCCGCGCTGCTGCCGCTCATCGGCATCGTGTACGCGCTGCTACCCGGCCCCAACATCGGCCTCGACCCGGAGCTGGTGCTCATGGTCGTGCTGCCGCCGCTGCTCTACAGCGCGGCATTGGACTCCTCACTGCTGGACATCCGCCGGAACCTGCGCATCGTGGTCAGCCTCTCGGTGCTGCTGGTGCTCCTCACCGGGCTGCTCGTCGGCCTCGGGTTCCACCTGTTCGTCGCGGGCGCGACCCTGGCCGCCGGGATCGCGGTCGGCGCCGCCATCGCCCCGCCCGACCCGGTGGCCGCCCTCGCGGTGGGCCGCCGGGTCAACCTGCCGCCGAAGATGGTCACGATCATCCAGGGCGAAGGGCTGCTCAACGACGCGACCGCGCTGACGATGCTCAGCGTCGCGGTGGCCGCCGCCGTCGGTGGCACGTTCTCGTTCCCCGCCGCCGTGGCCCAGTTCGTGCTGGCGGCGGTCGGCGGGGTCGCCGTCGGCGTCGCCGTCGCCTGGGCGAAGCGACTGGCCCGACCGCTCACCGCGGACCCGCTGCTGTCCAACGCGATCTCGCTCGCGACACCGTTCGTGGCGTACCTGCTGGGCGAGGCGTTGCACGTCTCCGGCGTACTCGCCGTGGTGATCGCCGGGCTGATCGTCGGCCACCAGACGCCCCAGGTCGGGTCCGGGGCCGCCCGACTCCAGACCAGCGCGGTGTGGCGCCTCGTCGACTTCCTCCTCGAAGGCTTCGTCTTCCTGCTGATCGGCCAGCAGCTTCCCGAGGTCGTCAAGGGACTGCGCCAGTACGACACGTCGACGATCGTCATCGCCGTCGCGGTGTCCGTGGGCGTGGTGCTGCTCCTGCGTCCCGCGTGGCTGGTGCTGACCCAGTCGCTCCCCCGGTCCCTGCACACCCGCCTCGGCGGCATCTCCGAGCAGGACGACGCCGACGAGCCGAACACCGCCCGGCAGGTGGCGCGGGCCGACCGCAACGCCCGCCGACTCAACTCCCGCGAGGTGGTGGCGCTGAGCTGGTCCGGCACGCGCGGCGTCATCAGCCTGGCCGCGATCTTCACCCTGCCGCTGACCACCGACGACGGGTCGCCCTTCCCCGATCGTGACCTGCTGCTGTTCTGCACCTTCGTGGTCGTGCTCGTGACGCTCGTCGGTCAGGGTCTGACCTTCGCACCGCTCGTGCGGATGCTCGGCCTGCGCGCCAACGAAACCGACCAGGCCCGGGTACGCAACGAGGCCCGCTCCGCAGCGGTCGAGGCGGCTCTGACCCGTCTCGACGAGGTCGCCGCCGCCGAGCCGGACAGCGCAATGGCCGTCAACACCACCCGTACCCAGTTGCTGGCCCGCCTCGCGCGTTACCGCGGAAGACTCGACCTGCTCGAACAGAGTGGATCGACGGAGATCCCCACGTCACCGCAGTACGAGACGGCGCTGCGGGTCCGCCGTACCGCGCTCGACGCGCAGCGCGAGGAGTTGGTGCGCTGGCGCGACTCCGGGCGGCTGCCGGACGAGGAGCTGCGGGTCCTGGAACGGGAACTCGACCACGAGGATCTGCTGCTCCCCAAGCGGCAGTAGGTTCGCACCGACGGGGGCGCACCAGTGGTCGGCCAACGGATCCGGACCTCGCCCGGCCGGCCCGACTACGACCCGGCAGCGACCGGTGGCATCGGCCGCACGGACGCCTCGGTGGCCAGCCGCGCGGCCTACCGCTCATCGAGGTACGCCGTCACCCGCGCGTCCTCAGCCGGCGTCAGTGTCGTCCGGCACAGGTAGCGGGGCTGCTGGTCTGCGCAGTCCAGACGGTACGCCTCCCGCATCCGAACGGCGTGCCTGATCGCCGTCCACGGCAACCGCAACGCCGCATGGGCGGTGTGCCACTCGATGGCGTCCGCGGTGAACACGTACCGCACTGGCGCGCTCAACTCGGCGTGGCGGCGCAGGTACGCCGCGCCGTTGATCAGCCCCGCAATGAACCAGACCACCCCGAACGGTAGGCCGAACAGCCCGGCGAAGAGCCAGCCACCATCGGCCGTGAACGTGCCGAGACTCGTGATCGACAACAGCAGGCCCGAGATGACGAACAGGAAACTCAGCCGCCGCAGATCCCGTCGCAGCAATCGCGTGTACCGGACGTCGGGAGTGACCAGCAAGTCGAACCCGTCCCTGACGCCCGCATCGTCCAGCTTCTCGTCGCCCACCCCGTACTCCGACCGTCGTCGATACCAACCGCGAAGAACCTAGACCCGTGCCGCCCCACGAGTCGATCGGTGGCTGCTCAGCAGCACGCCGCCCGGCGTGTCGCACCGCTCAGCAGCCACCGATCACCGCAGCGCCAGCGTGACCCGGCCGGTCGCGGGCCCGGACGGGTCGACCAGCAGGGTGTACGCGCCGGAGGCCGGCAGCGTGGTCGGCCCGATGTCACCGGCTCCGTTGATCACACAGCCGCTGGTGACCAGGCTGCCGTCGGGGCGCGCAGCTCCAGCACACCGCACTGGTCGGGCAGGGTGGCGGCGGTCGCGGTCACCGTCACCGACGTGCCGGCGGCGGCGGTGAACCGGTAGCTCGTCACCGCTCCGGGCCGGTCGACGGTGGCGACGACCGGCGGTCCGCCGACCGTGATCGTCGCGTCCCGGTCGCGGTTGGTGACCAACCGCAGTGTGGTCGTGCCGGTGGTGCGTCCGGTCGGATCGACCACCACTGTGTACGTCCCGTCGGCGGGCAACAGCGTGCCGTCGATCTCGCCGACACCGTTGATCACGCAGCCGCTGCTCAGCAGCCGGTCTTCGGTGTCGCGCAGTTCCAGCGGGGTGCACTGGTTGGGAAGTGTGCTCGTGGGCACCTCGACGAAGACTCGCTCGCCCTGCTGCCCGGCGAACCGGTACCGGGCCGCCGCGCCGGGCTGCTCCAGGGTCGCGGTGACCTCCGGGCCGTTCGCCTGCAGCGTGCCGTCGACGTCCCGGGCCACGTACACCCGGACGGCGGCTCGTCCGGTGTCGCCGGGGGCGGCGGTGACCCGCACGGCGTACGTGCCGGTGGTGGTGAGGTCGGCGCGGTCGATGTACCCGACGCCGCCGATGGCGCAGCCGGCTCCGAGCAGCCGGTCGGTCGGGTCGGTGAGCACGTACGGCGAGCAGCGGTCCGCGATCCCCGGCGCGGTGACGTCGACGAAGACGGCATCGCCCGCGCGACCCGTGAACGTCAGCGGCTCGCCGCCCGGCGTGAGGCTGGCCGTCGCGATCGGCACGGCGCTGATCGGCGCGCCGGTCGGCGGGGCGATCCGTTCGGTGGTGGCCCCGGCGACGGCGAACTCACCACGCCCGCTGACGGCGACGTCGAAGACGCAGTCGGCGAGCGGGCCGGCGGCGGTGACGCCGGCCCACCGGCAGATCCGTTCGGCGGCGGCACGCCGGGCCGGGTCGAGGTCGGCGACGGTCACCTCCCGCTCCGGGAAGGTCCGGTCGGTGAACGTACCGGTGTCCTCGCCGTCGCCGTACGCGAACAGCGAGCGGTCCTGGGTGAGCCGCCAACTGTCCGCGTACGACGGGTAGAGCGTCGCGAACGGCACGGGCTGGGCGAGGGCCGCGCCGCCGGCGGGGGCGATGTCGTCGGCCGGGTCGCCGTCGAAGTCGCCGAGCAGGCCGCGTACCTTCCCGGCCCGGCCGTCGGCGAGCCGGACGAGCACCCGGTAGCCGTAGCGGCCGATCTGGTCCACCGCCGCCGCCGAGCCGTCGGGCCACGTCACGTCGTACCCGTCGGTCTCCCCGGTGTCGGACGGACGGCGGGTGAGGTTGCCGCCGGCCAGGTCGGTCCGCTCCGGTGGCGCGGCGACCGGCGTGCCGTCGACGTGCACCCGGGTGGCGCCGTCGGTGAGGGTGAGCGCGACGCGATGGACGCCGATCCGGAACGCGACCGCCGAGTTGACCGAGGCGGACCGGGAGCCGGTCATCGGCGACTGCCGGACCTGGATCTCCAGCGGGTCACCGCCAGTGGCGGCGACCAGGGTGAACTCGCCGACGGCCTGGAAGTCGTAGGCGACCCGGTCGAACGTGACCAGGTGCGGGTCGCCGTTGGTGCCGCCGCAGTCGGCCCCGTCCTCGCAGAGCTTCACCGGCCCCTTCGGCGGGGGCGTCTTCTTCGGCGGCTTCTTGCACTCGTCGAGGCTCTTCGGCAGCGGCTTGCCCTTGTAGTCCTTGCGCGGCGGCAGGCCCTTCGCCGCCCGGTAACGGTTCTCCGCCAACGTAGCCCGCACCTCGGCGGTGGGAATGCCGGTGCTCCCGCACTCGCCCGGCGGCACCGCGTCGCGGGAGATGTCGTCGGCGTGGTTCAGCTCGTGGTAGAGCGCGGCGCAGGGATCCCGGGCGATCCCGTCCTCGTACGGGTCGGTGGAGGTCGGGTTCCAGGTGACGGTGGACGAGCCCTTGCCGTCGGGGCTGTCCGGCGTCTCGAACGCGCCGGAGCCGCCCGGCGTGGGAATGATCCGCACCTTCGGGCTCTTCTTGTCCTTCAGCCGGGGCAGGATCCCGGACGGATCCCCGCCCGGCGCGGCGAACCCGCTCAGACAGCCGTCCACGGCGGCCTGGAAGTCGACGCCCTTGATCGGCACGCCGGAGGTCGGGTCGACCGTGTAGTCGGCCCGGGCCGGGCGGTCCCCACCGCCGACCAACGCACCGACGGCCACCAGCAGCAGGACCACGGTGGCGGCGGTCGGCCGGCGGCGTACGCGCAGCAGGATCACCAGCGCGGCCAGGAGCAGCACCAGCAGCACTGCGCCGACGACCGGCCAGAGCCAGCGGCGACCGGACGTACTGCCGTCGCCGACCGTGAACGTGGTGCTCCGCAGGGCCGTCGCGCCCGTGCAGGGGTCGACCGCGCCGGTGACCGGCAGTGGTACGTAGCCGGCCGTCACCTCGTACCGGCCGGGAGCGCCGACCGGCCAGAGCGAGTCGAGACCGCCGCCTTCCCCGGTGGCCGCCACCGAGCGGAGCACGACGTCGCCGGGAGCGTCACCCAGCCGGATCCCGGTGAGCGTCACGATCGCGGTCGCACCAGGCTCGACAGTGGTCAGACCGGCGGTGGCCGCCGCGGCGATCCCGTCGTCATGAAAGCTGCGGGCGAGCGTGGGCGTGAGATCGCGCCCGTCCCGGCGTACCCCGGTTATCTGGACGGTGCCGACGGCCGTGGTGGGCAGCGCGCACGCCGACGCGGTGGAGTTCGTGACGGTGAGGTCCAGACGGACCTGGTCACCGGCGCGGTAGTCCGCCTGCCCGGGCCGCAGGGCCAGGCCGAGGCCATCGACGTCGGGCGCCGCGGCGGCGCTCGCCGCCCCGGCCACCAGGGCCGTCACGAGTACGGCGAGACCGGTAGCCGATCGCAGCGTCCACCTCATGGTGGGGACTGTAAGGGCGCGCGGACGGGATTCCCGCGCTCTGTCGGGGACCGGTCGCTGCGGGGGAGGTAGGGCCTGATGGTCGCCCCCGACCGGTACGGTGGCCGGATCGAATCACGTCGGTCCCGCCGGCCGGCACGGGTCTTGGGGAGGGTGTGTGACGTCCAGAGCTGCCGAGATCGCCGCCGAGCAGGCGTATTTCGATGCGGCGGCGGCGCACCGGGAGCGGCGCCGCGACGACCTGCGGGACCTGCCGTCCGCCGCGGCCCACGCCGGCGCGGCCGCGCATCTGCGCCGGTACGCCGACGCGGCGCAGCGGGCGTTGGGCGCGGCCGACGAAGCGGTGGCGTTCGGCCGGGTGGACGCCGAGACGGGCGAGACCCGGTACGTCGGACGGCACCTGATCCGGGACGCCGAAGGCGAGGTGCTGGTGGTCAACTGGCACGCCCCGGCCGCTGCGGGCTGGTTCGAGGCCACCCCGGAAAACCCGGCGGGGGTACGCCGCAAGCGCGCCTTCGTCTGCGCCGGGAGCACGATCGAGGAGATCACCGACACGATCCTCACCGAGATCGCCGAGGCGGTGGACGCACGGTTGCTGGCCGATCTGGCCCGGGGACGTACCGGCAGCATGCGAGACATCGTGGCCACCATCCAGGCCGCCCAGTTCGCGCTGATCCGCGCGCCGCGCGACCAGGTGCTGGTGATCGAGGGCGGTCCGGGTACCGGCAAGAGCGCGGTGGCGCTGCACCGGGTGTCCTGGCTGCTGTTCAACCACCGCGAGGACATGTCGGCGGCCGACGTGCTGGTGGTCGGGCCGCACCCGACCTTCGTCCGGTACATCGGCCAGGTGCTGCCGACGCTGGGTGACGACGGGGTGGAGCTGCGCGACGTCGGCCGGCTCGGCACGGACGTGCCGCGGGGCCGCACCGAGCCCGACGCGGTCGCCCGGATCAAGGGCGAGGCCCGGATGGCAGATCTCCTGGCCCGCGCACTGGACGCCCGGGTGGGCGCTCCGGACCCGGCCGAGCGGCTGCTCGTCGATGGCCGGTTCGTCACGCTGCCCGGTGCGGAGGTCGCGGAGGCGCTGGCCATGGCGCGGGCGGCCGACCTGCCGTACGCGGGCCGGCGCCGGCTGCTGCGGGACCGGCTCGCCGCGCTGGTGGCTACCCGGGCCGGGGTCGCCAGGGCCGGGGCGGACGCGGTCGGCAACCTCGTCGAGCGGCTCTGGCCCCAGCAGACCCCCGCAGTCCTGCTACGCGGTCTGCTGGGCTCCAACGCGCGGCTGCGGGCGGCCGCCGGCGACGAGTTCACCCCGGCCGAGGTAACGGCGCTGCACCGGCGCGGCGCGGACCGGCTGTCCCACGAGACCTGGTCGGCGGCGGACCTGCCGTTGCTGGACGAGCTGGCGCACCTGATCGACGGGCCGGGCCGGCGGTACGCCCACGTGGTGATCGACGAGGCGCAGGACCTGTCCCCGATGCAGTTGCGTGCGGTGGCGCGGCGCAGCGCGACCGGGTCGCTGACGGTGGTCGGCGATCTCGCCCAGTCCACCGGTAACTGGGCCCGTGACTCGTGGGACGAGGTGCTCGCCCACCTGCCGACCGTTCACCCGGCAAGGATCACCCACCTGCGGTACGGCTACCGCGTACCCCACCAGGCGTACGCGACGGCGGCGCCGCTGCTGCCGGTGGCCGCGCCGGGCGTGACGCCGGTGGAGGTGGTCCGGGACGGTCCGGCGGAGACCGGTGTGCACCGGGTCGGCCCGGCCGAACTGCCCGGCCGGGCGGTAGCCGTGGCGCGGAAGCACGCGGAGGCCGGCCGGTTCGTCGGGGTGGTCTGCCCGCCCCGGCAGCGCCGGCCGGTGGAGGCAGCGCTGGCCGCCAACGGCATGGCGTGGAGCAGCGCCGACCGGGGCGAGTTGGGCGGCGCGGTCAACCTGATCAGCCCACAGGAGGCCAAGGGCCTGGAGTTCGACGCGGTGGTGGTGGTCGAGCCGGTGGAGATCGTGGCCAGCGACGAGCGGGGCCACCGGCTGCTCTACGTGGCGCTGACCCGCACCACCGGATACCTCGACATCGTCTGCACCGGCGAGCCGGTGCCGTTAGACGCCCCGGTCCGCTCTCGCCCGCCGGTGGACGGCGAGCCGGACGCGGCGTTCACCCAGCGGGAGGCGCGCCGGCTGGCCGAGCACCTGGCCGGTCAGCTGCGCGGAGCCGCCCCGCCCGAATTCTGGGCCGACGTGCTGGCCGAGGTGCGGGCGACGCTGCTGCCAGAGGGCGCGGTCAGCTCCGCGGAGCCGGCGGACGGCTGACGGCGGCCGAGTCGAGACGGCGGCCAACCGTCCACTGGAGAATGTCGTGCTCGATGTCGGCCTTCTTGGCCTTGCTGGGCACCGCGATGCCCAGCTCCCGGGCCAGCGCTCGAAGCTTCACCACGGTGAGCTTCAGATCGGCGAGGTAGCGTGCGCCGGCCGCCCGATCGCCGATTCCCGCGAGGTCGGTACGAACCCGTTCGGTGTCCAGCCCAGCCGACGTCGAGGTGGCAGCCGGCCGGGCCGCGGGTCGGGCCTTGTCGACCACGGCCAGCTTCGCGGTGCCGTCGGCCAGCGCGACGATCCGGTCGGCGGGCAGCGCGCGGACGAACTCCGCCACGCGCAGGAGTACGGCATGAGCGAGGTCGGCGGGGTCGGTCACCGGTGGTACTCCTTCTAGGGGCGGGTGCGGGCCAGGAACTCGCTGGCCAGCTGCTGCAGCTCGTACTGCACTTTCTCGTTGGCGTTCGGCACCAGAACGGCGGGTAGCCGCCGTTCACCGGCGGTGCCGAACAGGCTCTTGTTCTCCCGGATGGTTTGCCGGAACACCGGGACCTCGAGGCTGTCGGTGTGCGCCATGTAGTTACGGGACGCCGTGATCGGGCCGCTCCCGGCGTACTGGATCATAGTGAACACCACGCCCAGGTACTGCGGGTCGATGGTCGGCCC
Organism: Micromonospora sp. DT44; assembly: GCF_049841635.1. Classification (NCBI taxonomy): domain Bacteria; kingdom Bacillati; phylum Actinomycetota; class Actinomycetes; order Micromonosporales; family Micromonosporaceae; genus Micromonospora; species Micromonospora sp. DT44. Next base: position 95,342 of record NZ_JBNCKS010000008.1, read on the forward strand.
GGGTGCGGCGACCCGGTTGAAGTCGCGGACCAGTTCGGACACCTTGCTGCGCAGGTAGTCGATGCCGAGGGTGGACAGGTAGTCCGGCTTCGCCGGGGTCAGGATGTGGTCGCTGGCCACGATGCCGGTGCGGGTGACCATCGTGAAGTTGGGCGCGCAGTCGATCAGGATGTCGTCGTAATCGGCGAATTCCTCGGCGCCGAGCGCGTCGGCCAGCGACCGGTGCAGCGGCAGAAAGTGCGGGCTGCCGTGCTGGAAGCGGGAACCGCCGAGCGCCGCGGCGATGTCCAGGTCGACGTCGACGAGTTGCAGGTGGGAGGCGACCAGGTCGAGCCGGCCGCCGTCGGGCAGCAGCGCGTTGACCGGCTCCGGGGTGAGCAAATACGGGTGCAGTGGGTCGGTGGGTCCGTCGGCCAACAACGAGCCGTACCACTGAAGGATCGTCTTCTCGTACGCGAGGTTCCGCTCCCAGTCCTCCGCCGAGTAGAACGAGAAGGTGAGGCTTGCCTGGGGGTCGAGGTCGACCAGCAGGACCCGGCGACCGCGGGCGGCCAGCTCGGCACCGATGTTCGCGGTGATCGTGGTCTTGCCGACGCCGCCCTTGTAGTTGATCACGGACGTGATGCTCATTCCGATTCCCGCATCGAACCATCTTCGCAGCCCGGGCCTCGACCAGCGAGGGGGTGCGCAGCGCGTACGTTCGCTCCCGGTCATCGCGGTCGGATACGGCCGGAGTCACGGACACCGGCACCGCTGTCGGTCCGATGTCGCCGTTGACCACAGCCTCGACGCCCTGACCGGCCCGACGTCGAGCGGTGTCGGGCCGGCGTGAGGGCCGCGAGCCGTCACCAGGGCACCACACCGGCGTCCTCGAAGAATCCGCCGGTAGGGCCCCCGTCGGGCAGTGTGGCCAGGTGGATCGCGGTCGCTGCGCCCTGCTGGGGAGTACGCAAGCCACGGAAGCCATTGAGGTCGGTGGCGACATAGCCCGGGCAGGCGCAGTTGATGAGGATGTTCGTGTCTGCCAGTTCCCGGACGTACTGAAGGGTCACCGCGTTCAGGAACGACTTGGAGGGCGCGTAGGCCACAGCGACCGGACCCGTGGAGGTCTCACCACCGGGGCCGGACTGTCGGGTCAGAGAACCGACGCTGCTGGACATGTTCACGATGCGCGGCGAGGCCGACCGGCGAAGCATCGGCAGCATGGCGTTCGTCACCCGGATGACGCCGATGACGTTGGTCTCCACCACAGTGCGGATGACGGCCGGATCGACACTGCTTGGCTGCTGCGGCCCGCCCCCGGTGATTCCGGCGTTGTTGACCAGGGCGTCGAGGCGTCCGGCCCGTTCGGCGATGAGATCAGCCGCGGCGGCGACACTGGGATCGTCGGTGACATCCAACGGGACGCCGAAGGCGTCGACGCCCGAGTCCCGCAGCCGTGCCACCGCCGCGTCCCGCCGGGTCTGCTCACGCGCCCCGACACCCACGCTCCAGCCCAACGCACCCAGGCCTGCAGCGATCTCGTACCCGATGCCCTTGTTGGCCCCGGTGACCAGGGCGATCTTCTTGTCACTCATGTCTTCGACTGTGAGTCAGGGCCGGTGAACCGTCCAAGACCACCTGAGTCACGGGCGATACCCGCACGGTATCGCCGCGCCTCAGTGCCCGGCTAGGCTCTACAGGTGGAGACACGCGAGCTGCGGTACTTCGTCGCCGTGGCCGAGGAGTTGCACTTCGGCCGAGCGGCGCAACGCCTGGGCATAGCCCAGCCGCCATTGTCGCGGGCGATCGGTCAGCTCGAACGCCGTCTGGGTGCCGCCTTGCTGAAGCGGGACAGCCGGTCGGTGACACTGACCGAAGCCGGTGCGGTCCTGCTGCACGAGGGACGAGCAGCGCTGGACGCTGTGGAAGCCGCCGAACATCGCACCCGCCGCGCCGCTCTCGCCGTCACCGGTCAGGCCGGGGTCGTCCTGGCGACCAAGGCTGGAGCGTCGAGCGAGTTGCTCGCGAAGCTGCTGGACGCCTACGCCACCGAACCTGGATCGGTCGACGTCGACGTGCTGCTGTGTGGCCCCGGCGAACAGGAACGACTGTTGCGGACCGGTCGTGCCGATGTCGCGATTCTTCACCACCCGTTCGACGACCTGAGCGGGTTCGACACCGAGGAACTGTTCACCGAGGGTCAGGTCGCCATCCTCCCGGCCGGCCATCCCCTCACCACTCGCCGGAGTTTGCAGCTGAGCGAGGTGACCGAGCTGCCCGACCTGCCGCTACCGCGCTGGCCGGGGAATGACGGCACCTATCCCGACGGTCCAGGTCCGGAGGCACAGAGCCACTCACAACTTTTGCAACTCACCTCCCTTGGCCGGACCTTGCTGGTCGTGCCGGACTCCGCCCGATCCCAGCTGAAAGATGATCTCGTCGCAGTGCCGATCGTGGACGCGCCGGAAGTCACCACGGTCATCGCCTGGCCCCCGCACAGCCGTTCCCGAGCCGTCGCTGATCTTGTGCGAGCGGCACTGCGCCTCTAGGACATCGCACCTCGTCGCACCGACGTACGCGAAAAAGGCCCCGACCCGGTAAATCAACCCGGTCAGGGCCTTACTCGTTTGGTGCGCCGCCAGGGACTCGAACCCCGAACCCGCGGATTAAGAGTCCGCTGCTCTGCCAGTTGAGCTAGCGGCGCTCGTTCGGCAACGGAGAGAACATTAGCACCCTGCCGAGGCGGGCTCCAATCCGGTTACCCGACTCCCCCCTTCGGTCGAGCTTAACGGGCATACAGCCACAAACCAGCCTTCGGGCCTGGGACGGGGGCGTGGGTCGGGCCACTGATGCGGCACGATGTCCGCCAGGTACGCGAGAACAGAGGTGGGGATGGCACGGTTCACGCGAGCCGGGGCGGTGGTGGGCGCTCTGACTCTGGCGGCGTCGCTGGCACTGACCGGGTGCGGCGACGAGCAGAAGAAACCGGAATTCGTCGGCGGGACGTCGGCGGATGCGGGTACCGCACCCGACTCGGCCGCGCCGTCGACGAGCGGCGAGCCCAGCGCGCCCAGTGGGCCGGCGCTGGCGCTGAGCCCGGCCGACGGCACGAAGAACAAGCCCGTGAGTACGGAGATCAGCGCCAAGCTGCCGAGCGGCGGGAAGGTGTCCGCGGTCACCCTGACCGCGGCCGGCGGCGCGACCGTGGAGGGCAAGCTCCGCGCCGACGGTTCGGCGTGGGTGCCGTCCGCGCCCCTGAAGTGGGGGACGAAGTACACGGCCACGGTGACGGCGAGCACGCCGGATGGCACGAGCAGCCAGGGCACCAGTTCCTTCACCACGATGGCCAAGCCGAAGTCGACAATCGGGTCCGGCCTGTACCTCTTCGACGACAAGAGCTACGGCATCGCGATGCCGGTGGTGACCGAGTTCCACCCGGGCATCCCCAAGAAGGACCGGGCGGCGGTGCAGAAGCGGATGTTCGTCAAGACCGACCCGCCGCAGCCGGGGGCCTGGCACTGGGTCGACAACGGCACGCAGGCGTACTACCGGGCGCCGGAGTACTGGAAGCCGGGCACCACCATCAGCGTCCGGATCGCGTTGGCCGGGGTACCGCTGAGCAACGGCAGGTACGGCGACATCGACCGCAAGGCCACCGCTAAGATCGGTCGGTCGTTGGTGATGAAGGTCGACAACGCCACGAAGAAGATGTCGGTGTACGAGAACGGCGCGCTGACGCGCACCATCCCGGTGAGCCTGGGTAAGAAGAGCACCCCGTCGTCCAGCGGCACGATGGTCGTGATGGAGAAGAAGGAAGCCACGGTCTTCGACACCCGTGACGATCCCGATCCGGCCAACCGCTACGTCACCGACATCCAGTTCGCCCAGCGGCTCACCTGGGGCGGCGAGTACATCCACGCCGCGCCCTGGTCGGAGCACGTGCAGGGACGGCAGAACGTCTCGCACGGCTGCGTGAACGTGTCGACGGCCAACGCCAAGTGGCTGTTCGAGAAGACCCGGATCGGTGACCCGATCACGATCAAGGGCACCGAGCGCAAGATCGCCGCCGGCAACGGCTGGACGGCGTGGAGTCTGAGCTGGTCGGAGTTCATCAAGGGCAGCGCGCTGCCGGTGCCCAAGGGTGGATCCGGCGCGGCGCTCTGAGCGTCCGGCGTCGTCGCGCCGACCCTGCCAATGGCACGGGTCGGCGCGTACCCTTGCACTGCCCGCGACGTGACGACGGCGGCGGCGGCGGAGACCCTTCGGCTTCGGCAGGAAGACGAACCTCAATCACGAAACGCCGGATAGTAACAAAAATCCGACATCGTGTACGGCGTGTTCCTGCCCACCCTCGGCAACCAGGACCGGTTCTGACACGTCTCTAAGAGACGATGGGTCAGCGACCACGACTGTGAGGACATCATGCGAGCTAGCCAGGACCAGCTGATCCGGCCCCGCGGACGACGCCGCGTGCTCGCGGCGGGGCTCCTCGCCGTGGCGTTGGCCTTCACCGCCGCCTGCACCGACGGCAACGGCGACGGTGGCAAGCCGTCCTCGTGGCAGGGCGGGGCCGAAACCCCCGCGCCCAAGGCGTCGGCGACCATCGCCGAACCGGCGGCCGACGCCAAGGACGTCCCCGCCTCCACCGGCATCACCTTCACCACGAAGGACGCCCAGGAGACCGCCGTCGAGCTCAAGGACGCGGCCGGCAAGGCGGTCAAGGGGACCCTCGCGGCGGACGGCAAGTCGTGGTTGCCGAGCGAGGCGCTGGAATACGGCACCGCCTACACCGCCACGGTCACGGCCACCGGCGACGACGGTCGGCCGGCCACCGCCACCAGCACCTTCACCACGATGGCCAAACCCGACAAGCAGATCCGGGTGAGCAGCTTCCTCGGCGACAACCAGCAGGTCGGTGTCGGGATGCCGCTGATCGTGAAGTTCAGCCGGGACGTCCCCGAGGACTACCGCGACGACGTGCAGCGCCGCATGACGGTGACCTCGACGCCGGCCCAGCCGGGCATCTGGCACTGGGTCAGCCCGACCGAGGTCCGGTACCGGCCGAAGGAGTTCTGGAAGGCGAACAGCAAGGTCTCGTACCGCGTCCAGGCGGGTGGCCTGCCGATGGGCGACGGCTACTACGGCCGTGCCGACCTGTCGGTGGACATCAAGATCGGCCCGAAGTTGCTGATGACGGTGGACAACAAGACCAAGCGGATGACGGTGACCCGCGACGGCAAGGTGATCAAGACGATCCCGGTCAGCCTGGGCAAGAAGAGCACCCCCTCGTCCAGCGGCACCATGGTCGTCATCGAGAAGCTCCGCAAGACCGTCTTCGACACGTTCGAGGAGCTGGGCCCTGAGGACGGCTACCGCACCAAGATTGACTTCGCGCAGCGCCTCACCTGGGGCGGCGAGTTCATCCACGCGGCCCCCTGGTCCGAGGGCCAGCAGGGCAGCGTCAACGTCTCGCACGGCTGCGTGAACGTGTCGATGGCGAACGGCGACTGGCTGTTCAAGAACACCGAGGTCGGTGACCCGATCACCGTCAAGGGAACCGAGCGCAAGCTTCAGAACGGCAACGGCTGGACGGACTGGAACATGAGCTGGGACGAGTACGTCAAGGGCAGTGCCCTGCCGTACGACCCGGACGCCCCGGCGGCCCCGGACGCCGCCAGCACCCCGTCGCCCACGCCGACCGCCTGATCCAGACCGACACCGGCTTCGAGGAATCCGGGGTGTCCCCTCAGCGGGGACACCCCGGATTCCTCGAAGCGGAGTGATCAACCCCTGCGACGACTCAGGCCCCCTCCGAGGAGGGGGCCTGAGTATTGGGGTGACTGATGGGAATTGAACCCACGACAACCGGGACCACAACCCGGTGCTCTGCCAACTGAGCTACAGCCACCATGCCTCCGACACTCGGTCTGTCGCCCCGGGCGTCGTGCGGACCAATAATAGCCCCACCACCGCGCACGGCGTCCAGCGGGTTCCCCGCCGGCCGAGCGGCGCCGGATCAGAGCTCGGCGGCGATGCTCTTGGCGGTCTCGACGTCCGGGCCGGGCAGCGGCACGAAGATGGTGCGCCGGTAATACTCCAGCTCGCGGATGCTCTCGCGGATGTCGGCGAGCGCCCGGTGCGCCAGGCCCTTCTGCGGCTGACCGAAGTACACGCGGGGGTACCAGCGGCGGCAGAGTTCCTTGATCGACGACACGTCGATCATGCGGTAGTGCAGGTGCGCGTCGAGGCGGGGCATGTCCCGGGCGATGAAGCCGCGGTCGGTGGCGATCGAGTTGCCGCACAGCGGCGCGGTACGCGGGTCCTTCACGAAGGTCCTCACGTACTCCAGCACCCGGTCCTCGGCCTCGGCCAGGGTGACCGCCGACCGACGGACCTCCTCGGTGAGGCCGGACTTGGCGTGCATCGTCTGGACGATCTCCGGCATCGCCTCCAGCGCCGCCTCGTCGGCGTGGATCACCACGTCGACACCATCACCGAGCACGTTGAGGTCAGGGTCGGTGACCAGCGCCGCGACCTCGATCAGCTTGTCACTGCCGAGGTCCAACCCGGTCATCTCACAGTCGATCCAGACGAGGAGGTCAGCCACCGGGACAGCCTACGCGCAGCCCACGCCCCGCTGCTGCGCGCTCCGGAGGGGGTGGACCGCTAGGGTTTCTCAAGTGCCAGCCGAACCCATCGCACCGCCCGCCGTCACCGACGACGACCCCGGTGGCCGTACGGTCCGTCGGCTGGTCGCGATCGTGGCGCTGGTCGCCGTGCTACCGGCGCTCTACCTGCGCAATCTGGTGCACAACTTCTTCGATCTGAAGATCTACATGTCGGCCATGGACTGGTGGACGTCCGGTCACCCGCTCTACGACTACGTCCAGCCGGACCGGGTGCAGGGTGAGTTGTACTTCACGTACCCGCCGTTCAGCGCCCTGTTGTTGTGGCCGTTCGGACTGCTCCGGCTCGGCGTGACCGTGACGATCTTCACGGTGCTCACGGTGGCGGCGGTGGTGCTGACCACCCGGTGGCTGGTGATGCCCGTGATCGCCCGGCATGGCCTGCCCCGCACGTTCACCGTGACGGCCGCCGTGCTGCTGGTGCTGGCCGTGGAGATCACCCGCGAGACGATCACCCTCGGGCAGATCAACATGCTGCTGGTCGTGCTGATCCTGGCGGACCTGCTGTTCGCCGTACCGCAGGCGCGGCGCTGGGCCGGGGTCGGTGTGGGGCTGGCGACGGCGCTCAAGCTCTTCCCGGGCATCTTCATCGTGTACCTGCTGGCCACCCGCCGGTGGCGGGCCGCCGCGGTGGCGAGCGTGACGGCGGCGGCGGCGACCCTGCTGGCGGCGGCGGTCGCCCCCGGGGACTCCTGGCGGTTCTGGACGCAGGAGCTGTGGAACACCGACCGGGTCGGACGCACCGACTATGTCGGCAACCAGTCGGTCTTCGGTCTGCTGAGCCGGTTCACCGCGCCGGAGAAGCCGGACCGGTTGCTGTGGTTGGTGATCGTGGCGGCGGTGGCCGGCTACGGGCTATGGCGGGCTGCCCGGGCCGCGCGGGCCGGTGACGCGTTGACCGGCCTGACCCTGACCGGTCTGGTCGGTGCTCTGATCAGCCCGATCACCTGGACCCACCACATCTACTGGTTCGTGCCGGCGGTGGTGCTGCTCGCCGACGCCGCGCTCAGCGCGAAACGCCCGGACGAGGCACGCCGGCGGTGGTGGTCCGCCGCGCTCGCCGTGGGCACCACCGCCGTGATCGTCTACGGCGTGGTGACGTTCCAGAAATGGGGTACGGCGCCGGTCCGCACCCATGATCCGGTCGACTTCGTCCTGCAGAACCCCTACGTCCTGCTCAGCCTGCTGTTGCTGGTGGCTCTGCCGGTGCGCGCGTACCGCCCGGTCCGCGTAGAGGAAAATTCGCGCCAAATAGACACAAGTCCCCAGTAATGTCCATCGCCGCTAATCTGGACCCATCTAACTCAAGCGTCGCTCGGGTAGCACCGCTCCCCCGGTGAGAGTGGCCCTTCGCGTCGGCAGCGCGAAGGGCCACTTGCCACGTCAGTCCTCCGGCGTCGGCCGGGCCGGCTCCGCGCCGATCGCCGACCGGGACCACTCGGACGTGCCGGAGCCGACCGGCGCGAGCTGTCGCACGGCCGGCACCGACCTGACGGCATGGGGATCGCGGGCGCCCAGGCCGCTGAGCGACGTGACCCCGAGCCGGCCGGCGAGGACCGACACCTGGTCCGGTTCGACCACGAAGACCACCTCACGCGGACGCGGTGGGCGCAGCAGGAGCAGCACCGCGCACGCCACCATCAGCACCCCCGCCACCAGCAGTCCCCAGGCGACCGGGCCAACCCAGCCCGCCCGCAGCTCGGCGCGCAGATCCAGCGTCAGGTCGGCACGGCCGTCCGGGCGCATCACCACCAGGCTCATCGGCTCGCCCGTGAGGTCGTCGGCGCTCCACTCGATGGTGCCGATGCCCTCGCGTACCCAGAACGGAAGGCCCAGCGGCGGGCGGACCGCATCAGCGGCCGGGGCCACGGGTGGGACCGCGGCCTCCGTACGGACCGGCAGCGGACCCCGGGCCAGCGCCACCCGGCGGACCGAGGCGTACGGCACGGACTCCAGCCAGTGGCGCACCTCGGCGGTCGGCGCGAGCCCCACGAACGCCGGGCCGTCGGGCGTCCGGGCGTCGAGCCGCACACGGGTCTGCGTGCCGCGCGCGAAGGGCGCCTCCCGCCGCAGCAGCCGGTCCAGGTCGGTGACCACGACCGCGTGGCCCGGTGTGCGGACGGTTTCGAACCGGGCGGCGTAGGCCCCACCGGGATCGGCGTGCCGGGCGACCAGCCACAGCCCGCCGCCGGCGAGCAGCGCCGGAATCCCGATGACCAACAGCAGCATTCCGGCGATCGCCCGCACGAACCGCATTCGCACTGTCCCCCTCCGTAGCCAGATACCCGGCCGACCTTACCGACGTACGCCCGCTGATCAGGGGATATCCACCGCACGCCCGCTCCCGGTCCCGGGACGCACGCTGGCCCGCCGGATTTTCCGGCGGGCCAGCGGGTGAGCGACGGGATCAGGACTTGGCGGCCGGCTCCCGACGGGTCCGGGCGAACGCGAACCCACCCAGCACCAGGCCGGCCAGGCCGGTGACGAGGCCGGCGACGCCAAGACCGATCGCGGCGCCCACGTTCTCGTCGTCGTCATCGTCCTTGTCGGCGACGGCCACGGCGGACGGCGCGGCGGCCGAGGCCGACGGCGCGGCAGCCGTGAGGGTGAGCACCGGGGCGGGCTTGTCCGGCTCCTCGCCACCCGGCTGCGGCTCGTCGATCCAGCGCGACACGTTGCCGTCGGAGTAGGTCTGGAGGGTCTTGAAGACCATCTTGTCGAACTGCGGCAGCGGCCCCATCGAGACCCCGAACTCCTGGAACTGCCCCGGCTTGACCGCGGCGTCACCCGTGGCCGTCCAGGTGATCTTCGAGACCGCCTCGGTGAGCTGGCTGCCGTGCACCTCGATCGGCGGCTCCACCTTGCGCTTCTCGGTGGCCACCGTCCAGCCGGGCACCGGGATGGTCGACACCGAGCCGACCGGGGCGTTCTCCGGCAGCACCACCTCGAGCTTGGTGGTCGAGGCGGTGTCGCTCTCGTTCGGCACCCGGAACGCCACCCGGGCGTAGCCGCCCTGGGTCGCCTCCTTCGGGTTCACCGTGACGTGGGCGGAGGCCGGCCCGGCGAAGCCGAGCACGGCGGTGGCGACGGCGGTCAGCGCCAGGGCGGCAGCGGCGGATGCGGTACGCCGGAGTCGGGTCATGGGTGTCGTGGACCTCTCTAACGGATGGGCACGGTGGCGGTCACCGTGGCCTGGTCGATGTCGGTCGTGCGAGCGGTGATCTTCAACTGCCACTCGCCGGCGGCCGGCAGGCTGATGTCGCCGTACGCGTGGTTGTCGGTCAACGGCAGCAGCGGCACGTCGATCGGCTCGATACCGGCCGACGGCAGCGCGGCGGTAGCCCGCCACTCCACCACCGGCAGCGGCAGGTTGTCCTTGCTGTAGGCGTACAGGTGCACCGAGTTGTTGCCCCGCTCGGCCGGGCTCAACTCGACCTGCATCGAGAAGAGCGAGCTGTTCAGGGTGGTGGAGAAGAGGCCGGCCGAGACGCCCGAGGAGTCGGCCGCCGCCGTACGGGCGGGCGGGGTCTGCACCAGGGTCGCGGTCACGGCCAGCACCACGGCGGTGACGGCCAACTCCACCAGGACCGCCCGGCGCACCGGCACCGGTCGCTGCGCGGCCACCCGCCGACGGACCAACTGCCGGGAGTACGCGGCCACGGCGATCACGATCGCGAACAGCCCGATCTTGGCGAGCAGCAGCCGCCCGTAGGTGGTGCTGAACAGCGCGTCGAGGGTCGCCACCTCGATCAACGCCTGCACGGTGCCGGCCAGCAGCAGGGCCGAGACGGCGAGCGCCGCCCAGCGCGACCAGATGGGCAGGATCGCGCTCAACTCGCGCTCGTCGGCCTGGCGCAGCAGGAAGACCGCGAGCATGAGCAGGCCGCCCAACCAGACCGCCATGCTGCCCAGGTGGACCGCGTCGACCACCACGGACACCGCCGGCGCCGGGGAGGCCGCCGGGTGCCCGGCCAGCGGCCAGGTCAGCAGGGCCGCCCCGCCGAGCACCGCCAGGATGATCGCGTCGGTACGGCCGGCCGGACGTTCCAGCAGCGGCCGTAGCAGGAACGCCGCCGCGGCCAGCAGGCCGAGCCGGACCAGGTGGGCCGCGCCGAAGGTACTGCCGAAGACGCTGCCGAACCCGGCGCCGGTCACGTCGAAGAGGCCACCACCGGCGGTGTAGGGCACCTGCAACCACAGGTCGGCGAGAGTGGCCAACGCCGTCAGGCCGAGACCGGCCCAGGCCAGCCGGGCGGGCCCTCGACGCGAGAGCCGCCGCGGCCAGAGCGCGGCGAGCACCAGGACCGACCCGACCAGCAGCACCAGCCCGGCGTACCCGAGGAACCGGGCCACCTTCACGGCGGTGCCCACCACCGGGTTGGCGCGGCTGTCGTTGCCGGAGTCAACCGGCGGCGTCGAGGGCGCGCCGACCGAGTAGGTGAACGCGCCGGAGACCGGGTGGCTGTCGGCGGAGATCACCCGGAAGCTCACCAGGTAGGTGCCACGCCCGGCGGCCGGATCCACCGGAATGGTCACCACCGAGCCCGCGAACGACGGCTCACCCCGGTCGGCCCGGGAGCCGTCCGGAGCGATCACCCGGACCTTGTCGGGGACCTTGCGGACCGACTCGCTGAAGGTGAGCACCACCTCGGATGGGCCGTTCGGCACCACTGAGGAGGCGGCCGGGCTGCTGCTGGACAGCACCGCGTGGGCGCTGGCCGGGATGGCTGGCGCGATCAACAGGGCGACGACGGTGACCAGGAGGCCGGCGGCGGCGGCCAACCGGGCGGCCCAGCGGCGGGGGGCGACAGTCATGCCTGCCATGGTCGCCGACCCCAGTGGATCTCGGCGAACCGAGTCGGGCGAACGGCTCAATTCCGCTCAGCCGCCATCGCCGCGCGGGAGAGGTCGCGTGTCATGAGCAGGTAGTCGGTTGACGACGGGGAAAAGTTCCCGACGTGTCGCAGACCATCCAAGGGCCGAAGGACCCTGACGCCACGCCCGACGCCGCGTAACCTGGTTTGTCGTGATCCCCGTCCCGCGCGACACCGGCCCCGCCGGCCCCACCGGTCCGTCCGGTGACGCCGGCCCGGACCCGGCAACCGAGTCGGCCCTGATCGCGCGCGACGGCGACCCCACCGCCCAGGCGGTGTTCGTGCGGTTGACCCAGGCCGAGGTCTGGCGCTTCACCGCCGCCCTGGTCGGCCCGGACAACGCCGACGACCTCGCCCAGGAGACGTACCTGCGGGCGTTCAAGGCCCTGCCAGCGTTCGAGGGCCGGTCCAGCGCCCGCACCTGGCTGCTCGGCATCGCCCGGCGCGCCTGCGCCGACCACCTGCGCACGGTGATCCGCCGACGTCGCCTCGACGAGCGGCTGGTCGCGAACGCCCACATCGACCGTCCGCACCCCGACCACGCCGGGCAGCTCGGCGCCGACGACCTCGTTCGGCGGCTGAGCCCCGAGCGACGGGCGGCGTTCGTGCTCACCCAACTGCTCGGTCTCTCGTACGCCGAGGCCGCCACCGTCGAGGGAGTGCCCGTGGGCACCATCCGGTCCCGGGTCGCCCGAGCCCGCGACGAGCTGGTCACGGCGGTCGACGACGCCCGCACCGGCTGAGCCGGGAACTTCCGGCTGAGACGGGACGACAAATGAGCGTGACTGCACCCCCCACGCGGTTCGGCCGTTGGGCGGCTGTCCGGCCCTGGCTCGGCACGGCGGCCCGCCTCGGCCTCGCCGCCGTCTGGCTCGTCGCCGGGGCGTCGAAGGTCGGCGACCTGGCCGCCTCGGGTCGGGCCGTGAACGCGTACCAGGTGCTGCCGTACGACGCCGCCACGGTAATCGGGGCGGCGCTGCCCTTCGTCGAGCTGGCCCTGGGCGTGCTCCTGCTGCTCGGGCTGGCCACCCGGCTCACCGCGGCGATCTCGGCCGCGCTGCTGCTGGTCTTCATCGCGGGGATCTCCTCGGCCTGGGCGCGTGGCCTGGCCATCGACTGCGGCTGCTTCGGCAGCGGCGGCCAGCTCGCCGAGGGGCAGGCCCCGAGTTACCTCCCGGAGATCCTGCGGGACCTGGGATTCTTGGTACTGGCCGGATTTCTGGTGATCTGGCCGCGTACGCCCGTATCAGTGGACGGGTGGCTGTCCGCCGAACCCGCCGTGGAGGACGAGGATGAGTAGTCGTAAGGGTCAGCGGGACGCGGCCCGGGTGGTCCGCGAGCAACTGGCCCGCGAACGACGCAGTCGCCGCACGATCTGGGTGTCCGCCGCCGCCGTCGCCGTACTGGTCATCGCCGGCCTGATCGGCTGGGGCGTCTGGTCCAGCCAACGCTCGGACAGCTTCACCACGCCGCCCGGCGCCAACGGGCCCGGCACCGGCATCGTGACCGGCGGCGGGCCGGTCACCGTCGACGTCTACGAGGACTTCCTCTGCCCGGTCTGCAACCAGTTCGAGCAGAGCAGCGGCGCGACGTTGGAGCAGTTGGCGTCCGAGAACAAGGCGAAGGTGGTGTACCACCCGGTCGCCTTCCTCAACCGCTTCTCCAGCACCGAGTACTCCACCCGCTCGTCGGCCGCGTCCGGCTGCGCGGCGGCCGGCGGCAAGTTCCGCGAGTACGCCAAGGCGCTCTTCGCCAAGCAGCCGCCCGAGGGCAGCGCCGGGCTCAGCGACGACGAACTGATCGACATCGGCGTCGGCGTGGGACTGGACCAGGGCTCGTTCGGCGGCTGCGTGAAGGACGGCACGTACAAGACGTGGTCCGAGCACGTCACCGAGGAGGCCAGCCGCAGCGACGTCACCGGCACGCCCACCATCCTCGTCAACGGTCAGCCACTCGCCGACCGCACCCCGCAGGGCCTCACGGCAGCCGTGGCGGCGGCCGGCAAGTGATCCGTACCGTCCTGGCGCGCGCCGGCCTGATCGCCGCCGCCGCGTGCGCGGCGACGCTGCTCGGCGCGGTGCCCGCCGCCGCACACGGCGCGGACGCCCCGGACGGCACCGACTACCGCGCCCGCGTCACCGGGGTCACGCCGGCCCGGCCCGGTCTGACGGTACGGGTCATCGAGGCGGGCGCACGCCTGGAACTGACCAACCGCACCGGCCGGGCGGTCGAGGTGATCGGCTACTCCGGCGAGCCGTACCTGCGGATCGGTCCCGACGGTGTCTTCGAGAACACCCGCTCCCCCGCCACGTACCTGAACCGCACCCTCGCCGGTGACACCGCGCTTCCGGCCGACGCCGACCCGGCCGCCCCACCGTCCTGGCGGCGGGTCGACGACGGGGCCACGGTGCGCTGGCACGACCAGCGCGCGCTGTGGCAGGAGTCGACGCCACCGGCGCAGGTCCTCGCCGCCCCGGAGCGCGAGCACCGCGTCCGGGACTGGACGGTGCCGCTGCGCGACGGCACCGACCCGCTGACGATCGGCGGCACCCTGGACTGGGTGCCGCCGCCGGACGCGTACACCTGGTGGGCGGTGAGCATCGTCGGCCTCCTCGCGGTGGGCGCGCTCGGCCTGTTCGCCGCCGCCTCCACCGCCGGCGCGCGGGCGCTGGCCGTACTCGGCGCGTTGCTCGTCGTCGGCGGTGCGGTCGCGGTCGCCTATCCGGTGGGACGGGAGATCGACGCGGGCGCCCAGGGGGTCGGCGGGGTGCTGTCCGGGCTGCTGTCCGGGCAGATCTGGTCGCTGCTCACCGGCCTCGGCGCGGTCGCCGCCGGCTGGTACGCGCTGCGCCGCCGCCCGGCAGCCGACTTCGCGGTGGCGCTGGCCGGGGCGTGCCTGGCGCTCTTCGCCGGGGTGTCGAACGCCGCCGTGTTCGCCCGGTCCGTCGCCCCGGTGCCCTGGTCGCCCGGGGTCGCCCGGGTCATGGTGGCGGCGTTCCTGATCACCGGCGTCGGCGCAACAGCCGCCGGCGTCCTACGCCTACACGCGGCCTCCCGGGCCGCCGCCCTCACCCCCACCCCCTGACCTACCGCGATCTTGCAGTTTCTGTCGCCGAAGTACCGGCATTCGCGGCATTTGCCGGGACGGCAAGTGCAAGATCGCGGGACAGGGGTGCGGGGGTCAGAGGGGCGGGGTGAAGCCGTACGGGAGCTCCAGGCGGTGCTTCGCCAGCAGTGGGGCGTCACCGAGCAGCGTGCGGGTTGGGGCGTCCGCTGCGATCCGGCCGCCGTCCAGGATCACCGAGCGCTCGCACAGCTCCGCCGCGTAGGGCAGGTCGTGGGTGACCATCAGCAGGGTCACCGGCAGGCCCCGCAGGATCTCGGCCAGCTCACGGCGGGCCGCCGGGTCCAGGTTCGACGACGGCTCGTCCAGCACCAGGATCTCCGGGTGCATGGCCAGCACGGTCGCCACCGCCACCCGGCGGCGCTGCCCGAACGAGAGGTGCTGAGGGGCTCGGGCGCGGTGCTCGCTCATCCCCACGGCGGCCAGCGCCTCGTCGACCCGGGCCGCCAACTCCGCCCCACGCAACCCCAGGTTGGCGGGCCCGAACGCGACATCCTCCGCCACCGTGGGCAGGAAGAGCTGGTCGTCCGGGTCCTGAAAGACGATGCCCACCCGGCGGCGTACCTCGGCCAGCGTCGCCCGGTCCGGAGTGACCGACAGGCCGCCCACGCTCACACTGCCCTCGGCCGGGGTGAGAATGCCGTTGAGGTGCAGCACCAGCGTGGTCTTGCCGGCGCCGTTGGGCCCGAGCAGCGCCACCCGGTCGCCGCGCGGCACCGCCAGGTCCACGCCGTGCAGCGCCACGTGCCCGTCCGGGTACGCGTACCGGAGGCCACGAACGTCCAGCGAGAGGGCGGTCTGCACGACCCCGATCATGTCAGCACGACGGCGGTCGCGGCGATGGAGGCCGCCACCACCGGCACGGTCGCCGCGACCAGCCACTGACCGGCGGTCGCGGCACCGTCGCCCTGCCACACGGCGGGCATCCGCCCGGTGTAGCCCCGCGACAGCATCGCCAGGTAGACCCGCTCACCGCGTTCGAAGGCGCGCAGGAACAGCGCGCCGATGCCGGCGGCGAAGCCACGTAGCTGCCACAGGAAGCGCGGGTCGTCGCCCCGCGAGATGCGCGCCACCCGCATCCGCCGCGCCTCGCCCACCAACACGTCGAGGTAGCGCAGCATGAACGTGGCGATCTGCGTGAGGATCTGCGGGCAGTGCAACCGGTCCAGCCCGACGATCAGGTCCCGGGTGGTGGTGGTCGCGGCCAGCAGCAGCGACGCGAGGACGCCGAGGGTGCCCTTGGCAAGGATGTTCCACGCGCCGTGCAGGCCGTCCTCGGACAGTCGCAGACCCAGCACCTCGACCCGCTCGCCCGCGCCGAGGAACGGCAGCGCGACCGCGAACAGCACGAACGGCACCTCGATCAACGCGCGGCTGAGCAGCCAGCGCGGCCCCACCCGGGCCAGCGCCGCCACCAGCGCCACCAGCAGGGCGTACGCCCCGAAGGCCCAGAACGCCGCACGCGGGGTGGCCACCACGGCGATCGTGAAGACCACCATCGCCACGATCTTGACCTCGGGTGGGAGCCGGTGCACCGGCGAGGCCGACTCGCGGTACAGCACGTGCCCGTGACCGGCGCCCATCGCGTACCCCCTGCTCAGTCGCTTGTGCCGGTGCGGCCGTGCCCGGCGGTGACCGCCGCGCCCTCGGCGGACGTGCCCTCGTCGCCAGTGGCCGGCGCGGTGTCCCGGCGGCGCAGCAACCAGAAGCCGCCGAGGCCGATCGCGAAGGTCACCAACACGCCGAGCACCCCGGAGAGACCGGTCGAGAGGAAGCTGTTCTCCACGCCCCGCACGCCGTAGTTTGCCAGCGGGCTGTCGCCCAGCTCGTGGTCCTTGGCCTGCTGCGCCGGGCAGCTGCCGCCGACGATGTTGTCGTCGGCGTCAACGGTGCAGCCCTTGAGCAGGGAGGAGTCCAGCCCGTCCGGGTGCGACGAGGCGTAGTTGCTCACGACGCCGGCGAGCAACAGGGCGACCAGCAGGCCACCGGCCAGAAAGGCCCAGGAACGGATCTTCACCGGACACCTCCGGTGACCGGGACGGCGGGGGCGGTGGTCGGGGTACGAAGGGACCGCAGCGCGTACACCAGGTCGGGGCGGACCTTCGCGACGGTGAGCACGGTGGTCGCGGTGATCAGACCCTCGCCGATGCCGATCAGCACGTGGACGCCGGCCATCGTGCCGGCCAGGCCGGCCAGGTTGTTGCCCAGGTCGGTGGTGCCGCCCAGCCAGTACTCCACGACGAAGCCCTGGGACGCGACCACCACGCTGACCAGAGCCGCGACGAACGCGGTCACCGCCAGGCCCGCCCGCGTGCGGGGCAGCACCCGCAGCAGCACCGAGATCAACAGGTACGCGGCGGCGGTGCCGAGCAGCGCCATGTTGGTGATGTTGAGGCCGAGCATCGCCACCCCACCGTCACCGAAGATCAGGGCCTGTACGACAAGGACCACGGCCACGCAGAGCGCACCGACCCACGGGCCGACCAGCATCGCGGCGAGCGCACCACCGAGCAGGTGACCGCTCACACCCGCCGTGACGATCGGAAAGTTGAGCATCTGCACGGCGAAGATGAACGCCGCCACCAGGCCGGCCATCGGGGCGAGCCGGTCGTCCAGGTCCCGCCGGCCACGCAGGACGCAGTAGGTGAGCGCGACGAGCGCGAGCGCAGCGAAGATCGCTGCCACGGGACCGTCGATGATCCCGTTCGAGATGTGCATCGCCAGTGTTTCCACGCGACCTCCCACGCGTCGGCGGACCCGTCCGGACCCGGCGGGGATCAGCCTATTTCCTACGACTTGTTGTTGCCAGACTCTGGCAACAACGCATGGCCTTGATCACTTCGGTCGACCCCGCTTTCCCTGATGTCGGGGTGTCCACGGCTCGGGAACACCCCGCTTTCCAGGAAGGCGAGCCGGCGGGCGCCGCCCACGCCGACACCGGCACGCCCGGCGGTAGGGTCGGGGCCATGACCGCGCCCGATCGTCTCTCCCCCGGTGACCCCGCGCCCGAGTGGACCCTGCCCACCGACACCGGCGACCAGCTCTCCCTGGCCGGCCTCCGGGGCCGCAAGGTCGTCCTGTACGCCTACCCGGCCGCGATGACCCCCGGCTGCACCAAGCAGGCCTGCGACTTCCGCGACTCACTCGCCTCGCTCCAAGTAGCCGGCTACGAGGTGGTCGGCATCTCCCCCGACAAGCCGGAGAAACTGGCCAAGTTCCGCGACCGCGACGCCATCACGTTCCCGCTGGTGTCGGACGTGGACAAAACGGTGCTCACCGCGTACGGCGCGTACGGCGAGAAGCAGCTGTACGGCAAGACCGTCACCGGCGTGATCCGCTCCACGTTCGTCATCGACGGCGACGGCAAGATCGAACGGGCGCTCTACAACGTCAAGGCCACCGGGCACGTCGCCAAGCTCCGCCGCGACCTCGGGCTCGACTGAGACTGTCCCACCGGACCGCTACCGTCCGTCAATGGTCCGATACAAATACACACCGGAGCTGCTCGCCGAGGCGGCCGCCGCCGCTCGCAACATCACCGAGGTGATGCGGGTGCTCGGCGTACGCGTCAGCGGCGGCTCGCACGCGCACATCAGCCGGCAGTTGAAGAAGTTCGGCATCGACACGTCACACTTCACAGGCCAGGCGCACAACCGCAGCGCACGGCGGACGACATCAGCACAGTTGTTGATTCAACTGCCGCAGGGATCTCGGCGGACGCCCGGCGTGCGCTTGAAGTGGGCCCTTGCGGAACTCGGCGTGCCGCAAGAATGCGAAGCATGCGGGACAGGACCTATCTGGCACGGCGCGCCACTGACCCTGCACGTGGACCACATCAACGGAGACTTCCTCGACAACCGGCCGCCGAACCTCCGGCTCCTTTGCCCGAATCTGCCACAGCCAGACCGAAACCTTCGCCGGCCGACGGAACCGCGCCCGCAGTCTCGCCGCTCCGGCGTTCAGGGCGGACAGCGTCGAGGAACCCTCCACCGAGGTAGTGGGTCCCGACCGCCGGCCGCCGACGCGGCAGGAACTCCTCGACGTGTTCGGCCAGATCGCCGCGCAGCAGATCACCGCCTCGAAGGCGGCACAGCAGTTGGGCTACCAACCGGCATACCTGCACAAGGTCCGGCGACTACTGGAGCAGGAGGGCGTGTTGACGCCGCGTCC
The DNA here is from genome assembly GCF_049841635.1 of Micromonospora sp. DT44. NCBI lineage: Bacteria > Bacillati > Actinomycetota > Actinomycetes > Micromonosporales > Micromonosporaceae > Micromonospora > Micromonospora sp. DT44. Next base: position 114,178 of record NZ_JBNCKS010000008.1, read on the forward strand.
GAACCGTAGCTGGCGATCGCGGGCTCATCGAGACGCGGTGATACAGCAGGCGCTGGCCAATCCGGACGTCGGTCCGAAACGGCTCGCAGAGATCCTGCGTAACGCGCCCAACGGGACATGTCGAGTGGGTCACGGCACGGTCTCAGCCATCCTGAAGGAGGCCGGGCTCAACACCGTCGAAGCCAGACGCTCTAGACTCAGCGAGTTGGCGGGAGTGGCGTAACGGCAGCCGCGATAGGTTTAGGTCCTATTGTCCGAAAGGGCGTAGGGGTTCGAATCCCCTCTCCCGCACCAATGAACCACCACCGCGTGCGCGGGAGCTGGTTGTCGACCGCGTCACGGTCGTCTAACGCGACCCTGCTCACCAGGCAGGATGGGCGCGTGAGTGTGCGCTTCGTCCTGGATCCCGAGCTGACCCCGCGGCTGCGTGCCGAGATCGTCGCCCTCTGGGTGGACGTCAGCAACGCCGGCGGGGCGGTGGGTTTCGTCGCGCCGGTGACCGCCACCGACGTCCGTACGATCGCCGACCCGACGTTCGCGGCCGTCGCCGAAGGGCCGGACCGGCTCCTGGTCGGATACGACGGTGACCGGCCCGTCGCGGTTCTGTTCTTCTGCGACAACCGGTTCGGGCTGAAGGCGCACTGGTGTGTGCTGAAGCGGGTGATGGTCCACCCGGACACCCAGGGCACGGGCTGCGGGTCGGCGCTGATGCGCGAGGCCGCGCGGTTGGGCCGCGAGATGGGCCACGAGGCGCTGCACGTGACGGTGCGCGACGGGTTGGGGTTGGACGGGTTCTACCGCCGTCTCGGGTACCGGGAGATCGGCCGACTGCCGGGCGCGCTGCGGGTGGCGCCGGGCGACGACCGCGACGAGATCCTCATGTGGCTGGACCTGACACCGACCGACTGAGGCCGCTAGGGGAACACCGCTAACCGGTTCAGCCGCACCAGCGGGCGGTCGCCCCGGCGGGTCGCGTGGGGGGCCCGTCGGCGGCCGGGGTGGCCGGCGCGTTCGCCACGGCGACCTTGTCGGCGCGGCGGGCCGGTGTCGGCGTGCCGTTGGGTCGGGCGACCGGCGGACGGGCGGTCGTGGGCGGACGCGTGGTCGCGGTGACGACGCCGCGCTCGTACATCCGCACTACGCTCGTCTGCACCTGGCCCGGCGTCATGCGGATGCCGGACACGGTGACCCGGTGTCCGTACACGTCGCTGACCCGCACGCTGTACGGGCCGGGACCCGCGCCGGAGGCCAGCAGCCAGTAGTTGTAGTCCTGCCGGGCGGTTGCCCGCCACGGGCCGCTGGCGCCCTGGCGCACCTCGACGGCCCGCAGGGGGTTGCCGTGGTTGCCGATCCGGACGGCGAACCAGAACTGCGACGCGCCCTCCTTGATGCGGAAGGTCAGCGGGTCGGGCAGCGGCGGGTTGACGGCCGCGCGGTAGGTGACCTGGACGAGCCCCTGGACCGGGTCGGCGATCCGGGCGAACGCCTCCCGGGACAGGTCGAGGTGTCCGGGCTCGCACTCCGGGCACTGGTCCATGATCAGGACCCGGACGGTGCCCTTCGGGCCGGTGACGTCGAGGAAACCGCCGCAGGCGGCGCCCGCGGCGTACTCGGTGGGGCCGAGGGCGACGTAGAGCCGGTTGGCCGGGGCCGCCGGGTTCGAGCAGTTGCCGCCGGTGCCCTTCGAGTCGTAGAAGGTCGCCTTGCCGCTGTGGGTGGCGGTGCCGGTGGGTGGCGCGGCGGCGAGCGTCCGCCCGGCGGCGCAGGCCGGGGTGGAGCCGGACCGCAGGGCCAGGGTGAGTCCGAGGGCCGCCGCGAGCACGGTGACGCCGGTGGCGACCAGCCAGGGCACCGGGCCGGACGAGGACGCGCGCCGATCGTCGGGAGTGCGGTCCAGGTCGAGGTCGATGTCGACGTGCTTGACGGCGAGGGCGGGATCCTCGACGCCGCCGGGAGCGCTTCCGTCGGTCACGTCGCGATGCTGCCGGAACGGCGTACGGCCGGACAAGGCGGCTAAGCGAAAGCTAAGAGAGCATCGACGGACGGTGACGAGCCCAGCGCTGGACCGTCAGGGTTCGACGACGAGCGGGTCGCCGATCCGTATCGGTCCGCTGTCGACGGGCACCACGTTCAGTCCGAACAGGAGCTTCTGGCGGATGTTGCGGTAGCGGCCAAGGGTGCGCAGGGGCTCCTTGGCGCGTACCCCGGTCTCCTGGTCGGTGGTGGTGACCACGCAGCGGTCGCACGGCCCGGCGGCGCGCAGCCGCACGCCGCCGACGCGCAGCGACCGGCCCGCCCACCCGTCCTCGACCCAGGCCGGCGCGCCGTCGACGACCAGGTTGGGCCGGAACCGCGTCATCGGCACCGGCTCCTCCCCCGCGTCGGCGAGCCAGCCGTTGAGGGCGTCGAGGGAGCCGGTGCTGGTCAGCAGCAGCGGGTAGGCGTCGGCGAAGCTGACCTGGTCGCCGGTGTCGTACTCGCGATCGGCAGCGGCCAGGTGTCGCGTCGGACTGGCCAACCAGACCAACCGGACGGGACGGCCGAGGAGCGCGCCGAGCCAGGCGTCAGCGGCCGGGCCGGCGTGCAGCGCGGGGACGGAGGTCGTCCGGCTGCGGAAGGTCCGCACCCGCACCGGCTCGCCGCCGACCGGCTCCGGGACGTCGAGGTCGGGCCTCCCGTCGGCGCGCAGCACCAGGCCGCCCGGGCGCATGCTGGCACGCAGGTCGACCAGGCGGGTCGTGTCCCGCTGGGTGACGCCGACGCCGTCGGCGTCCACCACCATCCAGCGTCGGTCGCCGGCCAGGCCCCACGGCTGCACGAACGCGCCGTCGTGGTCGAGCCGGTGGCAACCCTTGACGGGGTACGTGTGGATCGAGGTCAGCCGCACCCGGTAACCATGACACGGCGACAGCGTCGCGGACGATCCTCCCACCATCGGCGGGCGTTCCTGGCCGGTCGAGGGTACGCGGGGCAGAACGTGAATCAGTAGCATCGCGGGTATGGCGCGTGCAGACCAGACCGCAGAACTCAACCTCGGGACGAACGGGGGGCCGGTCGATCCTGGGCAGCCGGACGGTGGTGAGCAGGTCACCGCGCCGCCGCCCCGACCCCGGCGGCGGTGGAAGCGGATCGTCCTGATCACCGTCGTGGTCCTGGCGTTGCTCGCCGGTGGCGGTGTGGTCGCGGGTGGTCTCTACTACCGCTCCATCAACTCCAACATCGAACGGGTGGACGCGTTCGAGGATGTGCCGGAGGAGTCGCGTCCGGCGTCCGTGGCGACCGGTGCCATGAACATCATGATCCTCGGCAGCGACTCCCGCGACACGCAGAACGCGTCGGGCTCCCGATCGGACACGATCATTCTGGCGCACCTCCCGAAGGACCGGTCCAGCGCTCAGCTCATCTCCATCCCTCGTGACACGTGGGTGAACGTGCCCAAATCCAAGGAGGGGCGCGGCGGCACCGATGCCAAAATCAATGCGGCGTACGCGTGGGGCGGCGTTCCGCTGATGGTGCAAACGGTGGAGAAGTTCACCAACGTCCGCATCGACCACGTGACAATGGTCGACTTCTCCGGCTTCAAGGAGATCGTCGACGCGCTGGGTGGCGTGGAGATCGATGTGGAGCAGAGCTTCACCTCGACCCACTCGCTGAACCCCGACGGGCGGCGCGAGTTCACCAAGGGGAGGCAGACAATGGACGGCGCGGCCGCCCTGGACTACGCCCGTGAGCGTTACGCCTTCGCCGATGGCGACTTCGCCCGGATCAAGCATCAGCAGCAGGTCATCAAGGCCATTTTGGACAAGGCGGCCTCCGGCGGCGTGCTGGCGAATCCCACCAAGCTGAACTCGTTCGTGAAGGCCACGGCCAACTCTGTCGCCGTCGACCGTTCCCTGTCCCTGGTCGATCTGGCGATGGAGCTTCGTCACCTACGGGGCGGCAACCTGGCGTTCTACACCTGCCCCACCAAGGGGACGGGAATGATCGGCAGTGAAAGCGTCGTGCTCGCGGACAAGGGCAAGGCACAACGCGTCTTCGACGCCGTTCGCCGCGACGCGGCAGCCGACATCGCGTCCGCCGCAAAGTAGGAGACAGGAATGCCGTGCCGGCTCTGGTGGTGTAACTGACGCGGTCGTAACCTGCGATCGCCCCCTGGCCTGAATTTCGCCGGGGGGCTCACGGGGGAGGATCACCATGTCGAGCCGACCGGTCATGAGTTACCCGGGTGCGAGACGGACGGAGTTCGGCGACGCGCCGCCACCGGCGCAGGCGCAGCAGCGTGACGAGAGCAGCGCTGCCGCCGAGCCGAGGGTGTCGGCAACGGTGCCCGTGCGGTCCGGTATGGACACCACGGCGGTTCTGCCGTACGCCGGGTCCCGGGCCTCGAAGCGGACGCGCTGGCTGCGGGCCTGGATGTTGACGGCACCCATCGACGGCGTCGCGCTGCTCGTTCCCCTGTTGTTGAGCCAGGACTACTGGCGGGGGACCCTGTCCAACGCGGTGCTGACGGTGGCCATCTTCGCGTCCGGCGGGCTGTATCGCGCCCGCCGGCACGTCGGCATCCTTGATGAACTGCCGAGCATCTGCGGACGGTTGCTGGCGTCCGCCGCGGTGGTGGCAATCATCGCGGCCGAACGTCACGACTCGGTGCACTACGTGGGCGGATTCATGCGCGGCGTCGCGCTCTCCGCCGGTCTGGTGATCGTCGGCCGGGCCTTCAGCAGGGCGTTCACCATCGTCGCCCGTAAGCGCCGGTGGGTGGAGCACAACACCATCATCATCGGTAGCGGGCCGGTCGGTCTGGAACTCGCCCGGCTGTTGCGGCGCTATCCGCAGTACGGGCTGCGATTCGTCGGTTGCGTCGACGTCGTCCCGAACGAGGGCGTCGGGTCCGTTCCGTTGATCGGCACTCTGAACGACCTCACAAAGCTCATCGAAATGTTGGAATGCGACGTGCTGGTCATCGCCGACCCGGATTGTTCCGAGTCGGAGCTGATGGACAACCTGTTGCGGACGGTCGATTCACGCCCCGACCTCTGGGCGGTGCCGCGTCTCTGGGGCTCGCGCTCCCTGGGTGGGTATCCCGACCACATTGGTGCGATACCGATCGTCAAGATCGGAGATACCAAACTCTCCGGGCCGCGATGGGCTGTCAAACGGGCGTCCGATGTGGTCTTCGCGGCGGTGGCGTTGCTCCTTCTCAGCCCGGTGCTGCTGCTCTGCGCGATGGCGACGTTCCTCACCGTTGGCCGGGGCATCTTCTTCTACCAGGAACGGATCGGCCGGTACGGCAGACCATTCAAGGTGATCAAGTTCCGTTCGATGCAGCCCGCCGACGAGAGCGAATCGGAGACGAACTGGTCCATCGCGCACGACCAGCGGGTGGGCGTGGTCGGTCGGTTCATGCGTCGGACGTCGCTCGACGAACTACCGCAGCTATGGAACATCCTGCGCGGCGAGATGAGCGTGGTCGGCCCCCGCCCGGAACGGCCGCATTTCGTGGAGAGGTTCTCAATCGAGTACCCCACCTATGCGATGCGCCACCGGGTACCCGTGGGGCTCACCGGCCTCGCACAGGTCAGTGGCCTGCGCGGTGACACCCCGATCTCCGACCGGGCGAGGTTCGACAACTACTACATCGAGAACTGGTCGCTGTGGCTCGACGTCAAGGTCGTGTTGCGCACCGTCGCCGAGGTGTTCCGCGGTGGGGGCCGCTGACGGTCGGCATCAGCGCATGAGCAGCGGCAGCAATTGGGCCCGGTAGCCGCCGAGGTAACGGTCCGGGTCGCCGGCCAACACGCTGGCGAGCACAGTGCCGAAGACGTCCCGGAAGTCCGTCGTCGCCTTGAGATCGCCGTCATCCAGGTCGGTCAGGCTCGGTTGCTCGCCGTAGAACCCGCCGGCCACGGCATGTCCGAGGATGAACATCGGCCCCGCCGTGCCGTGGTCGGTTCCCTCAGAGGCGTTCGCCCGGACCCGCCGGCCGAACTCGCTGTAGACCACGACGGTGACCCGTCGGCCGGCCTCGGTGCGGCCCATCCGGTCCACGAAGCCGCTCAGCGCCTCGTCGAGGTTCCTGAGCAGCGTCTCATGCCACACGCGCTCGCCCGCGTGCGTGTCGAACCCGCCGAGACTCACCGAGTAGACCCGGGTGGGCACCTGGAATTCCACGCACCGGGCAACGAGCGCCAGTTGGGCGACGAGTGCGTTGTCGCCGCCCGTGCCGGTCGCCTGGACGGCGCTCCCGCCGGAATGCCTTTGCTCGTCGGTTCCACTCGCGGCTTCCTGCACCACACGGTTCATCGTGATGAGGTCCGCGTAGCTGGCCGCTGCCCGCGCCTGCATCTCCGACTCGCCGGGCTCAGCCCGGCCGAGTGCCGAGACGACGGCAGGCGAGAAGCCCGGCGGCAGGGTGACCCCTCGGTAACTCACGCAGGCACCGATGCGGGACTTACCCACCAGCATCGGCGGTAGGGCCGGCTCGAAGCTGACGGCCGTCTCGGTGGCGGCGTTCGTCGCGTCGAGCCAGCGCCCCACCCAGCCGGTTGGAGCGGGAGTGCCCGGCGACGCGGTCTGCCAGATGTCCATCGACTTGAAGTGGCTCCGGTCCGGCTTCGGGTAGCCGACGCCACGCACGATTGCCATCTTCCGGGCGTCCCAGAGCCGTTTCATCCCCCGCAGCGCCGGGTTGAGGCCCAACGTGCCGTCGAGGTGCAGCACCTGCCCCGGCGCGTACGCCAACTCCGGCCGGGCGCTGTGGTAGGCCGGGTCCGCGTACGGGATGACCGTGTTGAGCCCGTCGTTTCCGCCGTAGAGGGTGACCAGAACGAGCGTGGGCAGGCCCTCCTGGGCATCACCGGCCCTGGTCTCCGCACCACTTTTGAGCAGTTCGTGAAAGCCCAGCACTCCCGCGCCGGCCGCCAGCGCGCCACCGCCGACAACCCCGGACGAGATGAGGAATCGCCGTCGGGTCAACGCATCCATGTCCACACATCCGCTCAGGTCACCAGGTACTCGGGACTGACCAGCCCGAGTGTCAGCTTCATCCGGTCATCTCGGGCATCGCGCAGCACGGCGTACGTCCGGTTGGTCCATCGTTCGACGCAGAGCAGTTGCGCCACAGCTTCCGGTGTCAGTGAGCCGGGCTGCACCAGGCCGACAAGCATGCTGGCGATCTTCAACCGGACCTGGGCGGCGGCCGAGGTCAGCCAGGCTGCACCTGCCGGCCACCCGCCGACGCTCGGCGGTGCCAACGGACGCTGACCCAGCGCTTCCATCGCCCAGTAGATCTGCGTGAACACCTGCTCGGTCATCGCGGCCGGCCGGACCCCCAGTTGGCGCATCGCGCCAACCAGCCACTCGACGGGTTGCAGGACCATCGTCCCGCGAGTCGCCTGGAACGCCTCGTCGGCGAAGAGCACCCGCAGCATCGCCATCGGCGCCGGGAAGGCCTCCGCCATCGCGTCGCGGATGCGCCCCGGGATGGGCTGGGTGGCCGAGGCGTACCGGTACCACAGCCGGGACGCGATGAACCGCCGGCACGTCGGTTGTTCCAGCAGGAGGTCGACGAGACTGTGTGCGTCGAAGTTCGCGGTGACGCCGAGGACCTTCTTGCGGCCGGTGTCGCGGTGCTGGGGATCGGAGACCAGCGACTCACGGTCGAGGATTACCCGCCAGCCGGTCAGTGCGCGGCCAGCCTCCTTGACGTCCTGCTCGGTGTACTGCCCGACACCGAGCATGAACAGCTCGAACAGTTCGCGGGCGAGGTTCTCGTTCGGTGCCGCCTTCTTGTTGTGCTGCCCGTCCAGCCAGTAGACCAACGCCCGGTCGAGCACCATGTGTTGGGCCAACTCGGCGAAGTCGCGCGCCCCCCGGAACGCGTGCAGTTGCCCGAGCATGAGCTGTGGGCTGCGGACCTTCGCCACCGAGGTCGCCCAGTGTCCATGCCAGAAGAAAACCAACTTCTCGACCGCCTGGTGGTCTGCCACGGTCATCCGATCGAGCCACCAGCGCGCGAGGGACACCGTCTGCTCCGTACGCCGACGGTCTCCCTCGGCCCGCTGAGCGTCCGTTGGCCGGGCCAGGCCGATGAACGGATCGGGACCCAGGTCGGGAACCCGTGCGCTGGTCGCGCCGACGTCCGGCCCGCCAGGGGCGACCATCCCCGTCAGCGTCGCCGCGTAGCCGAGTTGCCGCGCGGCGCCCACCTCCGCCGCAGTCGGGCCGAAGCCGGCCCGCCGAAGCAGAAGGACGATATCGTCGGTCATGCGTCCACACTAAGGAGTGCCACCGATGTCCGGCGACAGGCCGGCACCGTTCCCCCGTCGACAGGATCTGACCAAAGAGCCATTCCTCCGTTTTCCTGAGCCGCCCATCTGATGCCAAATGCCTACAAGAGGACTGAGTAGCGTTCCGACTTAGCTTGTCGCCATCGTTACCGGAGGGTCCAGCAGTCTGGTCCATCATTGACAGAAGGGCCGGCGCTGAGGTCTATTAACCCCGGCTTGACGGGGGCAGCCCTCGCTGCCGTCGTCTGCGGGTGCGCCCGGCCACCGTCGCGGCTGGCGAACGCACCCAACCGAATGGGGATCGGGTTGTAGCGGAGTGCGTCCTGTCGTGCACACACCACCGCTGCCGCGCGGTCTGCACACCTGCGGCCGCAGCGCGAACATGTGGCCGGACGAATCCGGAAGAGACACGTGACGACACCACCTCTGCCGCCGGACCGCCTCTCCGGAGCCGGGTCGGCAGCACCGACGATCCTCGTCCTGGGCACCGCCGAGTGGAATGCTCAGATCGCCACGAACCAGCACTACGTCGTACGGGAACTGGCCCGTGCCTCTGACACCTACTTCGTGGAATCTCTGGGTCTACGGCGAGTGAGACTCGACTCGAAGGACGCCACCCGGATCGCCAGGCGGCTGCGCCACTCTCTCGCCGGCCATCAGAAGACGGCGGCCTACCGTCCCATCCCCGAGCGGGCCACGGTCATCTCGCCGCTCATCGTGCCGCTCCACCGGAGGCCGACCCGCTTGCCGAACCGACTCCTCCTGCAACGTGCCGTGGCCGAATGGCGGCGAAGCCCGAGCCCTCGGATCCTCTGGACGTTCACGCCCGTCACGTACGGCCTGGAGCAGTACGCGGACTTCACCCTCTACCACTGCGTCGACATCCTCCAGGCCTTCCCCGGCATCGACGCCTCGGCCGTGTCGGTCGGCGAGCGGAACCTGGCGGAGCGGGTCGACCTGACCATCGGCACCAGTCAGGCCGTCACCGCCCACCTGACCGACGTCGGGTTCACCGAGGTCCTCACGCTGCCGAACGTCGCCGAGATCGATGTCTTCTCCGCAGCGAGCCAGCCGGCGGCGCAGCGGCTTCCCGCAGCACTGTTCGCGGGTAACCTCTCGCCACACAAGCTGGACTTCGAACTGCTGCGCACGTTGACCACCGCTCTGCAGGGGCACGGCGAGCTTCTCCTCGCCGGCCCGATCGCGGCGGGCGGCGGCGGGTTCGATCGCGAACTGGCCCACCTCGAAGGGCTCGGCGCCAGGTACCTGGGAGTACTGACCCTCGACCAACTCGCCGCCGCCGCGGGCACGTGCAGCGTCGGGCTGATCCCGTACGCGCTGAACGACTACACCGCCGGCGTCAGCCCGCTCAAGTGCTACGAGTACCTCTCGTCCGGCTTGAACGTGGTCAGCACCCCCATCCCCGACGTCGTACAGGCGGCACGAGCCACCCCGCACATCACCGCCGCGAGCTCCACCAGCGACTTCGTCGGCCAGGTGCTGGCCACGATCCGCCCTGGTACGGACGACACCATCGAGGCCCGGGTCCGGTATGCCGGCGACTTCGGCTGGCGCTCTCGGGGCGGCCTTCTGCGCGACATCGCACATCGCATGCCACGACGCGTCGCCGAGGTCGTGGCGCGGCCTGCGGGCGAGACTGGAGGCACCCGTGGCTAGGGCACGCTCAGCCGCAGCCCGGGCGATCGCGACCGGATCGACGCCGGCGGCCGCAGTCTGCCTGGTGCTCTTCCTCGCCCTGCCCCAGTTCTACCTTTTGCCCAGAGGCAGCACCGACATCGCTGCGTCGACGCTGGTCACCATCCTGCTGGTCCCGGGAGTCCTCCTTGCGGCCCGTCGCGGCTCGGGCGTCGACCTGCTCCGCCTCGGCTTCTTCCGCGTCCTCGTGGCGCTACTCGTGGTACGGATGCTGGCGCTGGTCTGGTCGCCGGATCCACGCGCGGGTCTGCCGCTGATCGCGCTGCTCGGCCAGTTCATCGTCACGCTGACGCTGATGCTCCAGGCTGTCCGTCAGGACTCCGATCTGCTGCGCCGATTGGCGCGCTGGTACTGGCCCTGGGTCATGGTGGAGGTGGCGATGGTGCTCACCTTCCGTGTCCTACCTGGCGTGGAGGACGCGTTCCTGCGTTCCGTCGGCGGGCTCGTCGCGGGGCAGAACACCGTCGCCGCCCTGTTCGGGGACAGTCCCAACAACGTCTTCGACGAGGCGAAGTCCGGCGGGGTGTTCGTGAACGCGAACGTCGCCGGACTGTTCCTCGGTGTGAACGCGATTGCCGCGTTCGCCGTCGCGGCTGTCACCCGGGATCGGTGGACGCGGGTGGTGGGCTTCGTCGCGCTGGCGGCGGTGCCGGTCACCGGCTCGAAATCGGCGACGATCCTCGCGGTCGTCCTACCCGCGACCGTGCTCGCCGTTGAACGTCTCGCCCGTACGCGCGCCTCGGGGCCGGCCCGACAGAGCATCCGCCACTGGCCGACCGGCCGCAGGCGCCGTCGGCTGATGCTCGGGTTGGGCGGCGTCGGTCTGCTCGGCGCGATCGCGGCCGTGCTGCTCGCCGTCAACCTCGGCCTGACCAATGCGTTGGCCAAGTCCTTCGGCGACCGGGCGGCCATCTGGGGGTTCGGCGCGGAGGCGTTCCTGCGTGACCCGCTGCTCGGCCTCGGCTACGGCGGCTGGGACGCCGGCTTCGGGACATACGCGCGAGAGCACGGCATCTACCGCAGCTTCCCGCCGCACAACGTCCTCCTCGCGGCGTGGGCCGCCACAGGTCTGGTCGGCCTGGTGCTTACCGCCGTGTTCTTCGCGCTCGCGTTGCGGCTCGCCGTCCGCGTCGTCACCAACGGCGAGCCTCGACACCGAGCGTTCGCGCTCTGGACCACCGCGGCCATCGCCTGGACGCTCATTCATGGGCTCGGTGACAACACCGATATTTTCGGTGACATCCACCTCATACCTATCCTTTCGCTGCTGGTCGCCTTCCTCATCGGGGGCGGCCGCGAGGAGACGAACGACCATGCGACTGCCCGCCGTCGGAATCCTTCGACATCAACAGTTCCTGCCCTCGGAGACGTTCATCCCGAGCCAGGCGCTGGCGATGCGCAGCTTCCGACCGCTGTTCGTGGGCCGGGATCTGGTTCCGAACCGGCCCGGGACCGAATCGGTTAGCGTCGCGGATTTCGGCAAGTCGGCCGTCCTCCCGTACACGCTGACGCGCCGCTCCCCGGCGCTGGCCGCCGCGCTCGCGGAGCGCGGCACCGCCTTGCTGCACGCCCACTTCGGCGTCGAGGGGGTGTACGCGGTCCCCACCGCGAAGGCGCTGGAAGTGCCACTGGTCACGACCCTGCATGGCTTCGACGTCACGGTCACCCGGGCGAAGATGCTCGCCTCGAAGAAGCCGTCGTGGTTGAACTACGTCACCTGGCGCAACTCACTCTTCACCGAGGGCGCGGTGTTCGTCTGCGTGTCCGAGCACATCCGCCGCCGCGCGGTGGAGTGGGGATACCCCGCGGACCGGTGCCGCGTACTGCCCATCGGCGTGGACGTCGACGCCATTCAGCCCAGCGGTCCTGTCGAGGTGCCCCGCATCCTGCACGTCGCGCGGCTGGTGGAAAAGAAGGGAACGCAGTACCTGCTGCGGGCGTTCGCTGAGGTGCGGAAGGCAATCCCCGGCGCGGAGCTGACGCTCATCGGTGAGGGTCCGCTCCGCGACCCGCTCGGCGCGCTCGCCCGGGAACTCGGCATCGAGGCATCTGTGCGCTTCCTGGGCGCCCAGAAGCACAGCGACACCCTCCGATGGCTGAGCCAGTCGACGTTGCTCTGCCTGCCGAGCGTGACGGCCCAGGACGGTGACCAGGAGGGGCTGGGCATGGTCCTCCTGGAGGCGGCCGCCTCCGGCAAGCCGGTGATCGGCACTCTCCACGGCGGGATACCGGAAGCGGTGACCGACGGGGCGAACGGCTTCCTGGTGCCCGAGCGGGATGTCGCCGCGCTCGCGGACCGGCTGATCGAACTGCTGCGGGACAAGCACCTCTGCGACCAATTCGGCAAGGTGGGGCGGCAGACCGTCGAGGACCGGTTCAACCTGCGCCGGCAGACCAAGAAGCTCGAGTCGTTGTATCGGGATCTGCTGTGATCGAGTCAATCCTGATCCATTCCCGATCGACGCCGCACCATCACACCGGCGGGATGGAAACCCTCGCCTGGCGACTGGCCGCCGAGTGGGCCAGGACCGTGCCGCGCGTGCAGCTGGTCACCACGGCGATTCCGGGCCGGACCGGCGCGTTCGCCGAGGACGGCGTCCAGGTGACGCCGCTGGCCGGCACCCGGCCGGGCCGCTACTCCCGCGCCTGGTGGGAGGAGTCCCGGGCCCACTGGGGGGCGATCAGCTCCCCACCGGGGGTGGTCTTCTCGGTCAGCGCCGGCTCCTACTCGGTGGTCCGGGAGCGGGCCCTGCACCCGCACACGCCGTTCGTGCTCCAGGCCCACGGCACGTCCGCCATGGAACTTGGGTCGAAGCTGCGGGCGCCCACCGCGCGTTCCCTGGCCGGTGCGCCCAAGAACGCGCTCTCGCTGGTCCGCGACCTGGCCCGGTATCGCCAATTCGACCGCCTTGTCGCGGTCGGCGAAAACGTGGTCGAGTCGCTGACCGCGGCACCGCAGAACTGGTCGACGACGCCAGGCAAGATCCGTCTGATTCCGAACGGTGTCCGGGCCGAGGACCATGCCTTTGACGGCGCGGCCCGGGACCGGATCCGACGCGCTCTGGGGATCGACGAGGCGACGGTCCTGGTCGGCTGTGTCGGCCGACTGCACGTGCAGAAGCGGGTCGATCGGGCCCTGCGGGCGGCAGCGGCCCTCCGCGACCGTGGCCACGGCGACCGGTTCCGGTTCCTCATGGTGGGCGATGGCCCGGACGACGGGCGGCTGCGCGGCCTGGTCCGCAAGCTCCAGCTGGAGAAGATGGTCGTTTTCACCGGACGGGTGGACGCGGACGCAGTGCCCGACTACTACTCGGCCGTGGACGTGTCACTGCTTACCACCGCGCGACTGGAAGGGCTTCCGATGGCGGTGCTGGAGGCGTTGGCCGGCGGCCTGCCCTGCGTCGTCACGGCCGGGTCGATCCGATCCGAGGCGCTGAGCCGGGTCATGCACGAGGTCGACACGTCGGACTCCGACGCTCTTGCCGACGTGGTGCTGAAGGTGACCGCGGACCGAGCGCCGCGGGACAATTTGCTGCCCCCAGCCTTCCTCCTCGACCAGTGTGCCCGGAACTACCTGGCGGACTTCGCACACCTGATCGCACAGCGCCGAGCCTGACCATGGGCAAGATTTTCTTCCGTCTGGTCCTCGGCGGCATCGCCGGCAAGATCCTCGGCCTGCTCCGCGAGGTGCTGCTGGCCGCGCTTTTCGGGGCGGGGCGGGTGGTGGCAGCCAACCGCATCGCGCTGACTGCGACGTTGATTCCGATCAACTTCTTCACCGCCGACGCGCTGACTGCGGGCTTCCTTCCGCTGTACGTGCAGTACCGCCAGGAGCGGCCGGCGATGGCGCGGACGCTCTACCGTGCGGTGCACCTGCTGTTGGCCGTCTTCTCCCTGCTTTTGGCCGTGGCGCTGATCTTCGGGCGGGACCTGTGGGTTGGGCTCCTGGGGCCGGGGCTGGATCCACACACGGCGGACATCGCCGCGACCATGCTCGGCATCGCCGCGCTAGGCGTGCCGTTCTACGTCCTGTACAACCTCAACACCTTGGTCGGCCTGGCCAACGACGACGTCCGCCTGATCAACCTGCGGCCCTCATGCCAGAGCATCGGGCTGATCCTCGCCACGGTGATCGCCTGGAGGACCGGGCACGTTTCCGTACTGGCGTGGGGCTTCACGGTGCCGTACATCGTGCTGTGGGGTTGGGGCGCCTACTGGATCCAGCGTCAGGGCTACCTGCACGGAGGCGACGACACTGGTTCGCGCCGCCCGGATCGGGCGGCCGCCAAGGTCGCCCTCGGGATGTTCTGGCGGCGCCTGCGGCCACTGCTGCTGATTCCCGTGATCCTGCAGGGCTCGATCGCGGTGGAGCGGGCCGTCGGCTCGCTGCTCGGCGTCGAGGTGGTAGCCGCCACCGAGTACGCACGCTTCGTGGTCGACTCGTGCATGGCCCTGCTCGCCGCCCCGCTGGGTCTGGCCGGCCTGGCGTCGTTCGCCCGCATGAAGGCCGGGGAGGTGGGTGACGGGCTCCGCCGACTGATCCCGCCGGTGATACTGGTGGCCGTCCCCCTCGCCCTGATCCTGTCGCTGAACAGCCGGGGGATCGTCACCCTCCTCTATGCCCGAGGCCAGTTCGACGAGCGGGCCGTGGACGTATCGTCGGTGCTGCTGTTGGGCTTCGCGCTCGGGATCTGGGCACACGTCCTCGGCTACACCTTCGTAAAAGTGCTGAACGCCCGAGGGGCCAACGTCCAGGTCGCGATCGTGATGGCGCTGTCGTTCGGCATACCAATCGCCGTGAACGTCCTGCTGTACAGGCAATGGGGCGCCTTCACGATCGGCGCTGCCTCCTCGATCGGCGGCGTCCTGATGTTCCTCATCTCCGCGAGGTGGCTGTCGGTGCTGGGCTACAGCACGCGCCTGCTCGCCATCGCGCTGCCCGGCGCGGTCGTCGCCGCAGTAGCCGGATATCTGCTGGCCGGCGCCGGGCTGCTACGCCTCGTCGCATCTTGCGTGGCCATCCTGCTGGTCTGGGTCGGCTACGTAACGGCCGTGCCCTCGCTTCGGCGTACGTTCCTGTCGTTCGTCCTGAAGAAGCTCGGCCGCGGCACGGACGAGCCTCAGCAGGACGGCCTGGTGGCAATCAAGTGAGGCTGATGAGCGGGCGGGTGGCACTCGTGCACGAGTGGTTCGGGGCGACCGGCGGCTCGGAGAACGTCTTCCGGCAGATCAGCAAACTGCTGCCGGACGCGGAGCGCTTCGTGTTGTGGAAGGACCACGACGCCGTCGAGCCCAACCTGCGGGAATCTTGGTTGGCGCAGACACCGTTGCGCCGTACGAAGGCAGGGGCGCTGCCGTTGATGCCGCTGGTCTGGCGAACCCTCAGCCGGGAGCGGTTCGACCTCGTCATCTCGTCCAGCCACGCGTTCGCCCACACCGTACGGCTCGGCTCGACGGAACACACCCGGTACCTGAGCTACGTGCACTCCCCCGCCCGATACATCTGGAGCCCGAACTTCGACGGGCGAGGCTCCAATCCGCTGCTGACCCTGCCACGGCGTGTGCTGCAGACCGCCGATGTGCGGCTCAGCCGCCACGTGCACGGGTACGCCGCGAACTCCGAGGAGGTGCGTGCCCGGATCGCCCGATACTGGCGGCGCGACGCGGTCGTCATCAACCCTCCAGTGGACGTCGATTACTTCGCTGCCGCGCCTGCTGCTGACCAGAGCCAGTCCCGCGACTACCTGCTCGGGGTCGGGCGATGGATCCCGTACAAGAACTTCGACCTGATCATTCAGATCGCCGAGGCGGCCGGTCTGCCGGTGGTCATCGCCGGCTCGGGTCCCGAGGAGTCCGCGCTGCGGCGCGCTGCGGAGCGAGCCCGGGTGGCGGTGACGTTCGAGGTCCGCCCCTCGAAGGAGCGGCTGCGCCAGCTCTACTGGGGTGCGCGGGCACTGCTGTTCCCGGTCCACGAGGACTTCGGCATCATCCCGGTCGAGGCACAGGCCTGCGGTACCCCGGTGGTGGGCCTGCGCCGCGGCGGTCTATTGGAGACCGTGCACAACGACGAGACCGGCTTCCTCGTCGACTCCGTCGACCCACACAGCTTCGTACCGCTGCTCCACCGCCTGCCGGAACTGTCGCCGGAGCGCATCCGAGCACATGCCGCCAGGTTCTCCGAGCAGCAGTTCGCCGCTCGTATGACGGACTGGATCGCCGAAACCCGTCGCTGAGCGCGATTTACGTGGACACGCGTGCCGGTCGGCACGCGTGTCCACGGCAAGTTCAGAAGACCACGACGTCCCGCAGGTAGGTGGCCACCCGGCGCAGTTGCTGGGCCTCCGGCACCGGGCTGGTCATCCGGAGCACGAGCTGCCGGTCGACGACACCGTCCCCGCTGCGGAAGTAGGCGACGACGACCAGACCGTGCCGCTGCTCGCCGTCGGCGTCGATGAGCGCCTCGGCGTAGGTGGCGTACTGCCCGCTGCGGATCCACCGCGCGCCCCACGCCTCCTCGCTCATCCGCATCGTGGTCTGGCGTTGCTCGTCACACGGCTGGGGACAGTTCCGAACGATCAGCTCACCACCGATCGGCGATCTCCCGGAGGCTGTCATGCCGCAGTTGTACTTGACGAATCCCTCGGTCTGACCAGCAAGTGTGCAGGACCAGTCCATCGGAACCTTCACCGGGAACCCGAGCCCTTCGAGGCCGGTCAGCGTCCGCACGTTGTCCCGTTCGGTGAACCGCGGCCACTGTGGCGGCCACTTGCCGCCGCGCGGCGGCTCGATTCCCGGCGACTGTGGCGGCGCGGTAGGCATCGTTGGCGGTGCGGCGGCGGCGGTGGCGTTCACGTCGGCCGGGTTGTCGTCGTCGGCCAGGCCGGCCCAGGCGATGAGGCCACCCGCGCCGGCCAGCACCACCAATACCAGCGCTGCGGCTCCGACCCAGAGGCCGGTCCGCCGCTTGGGCGGTGCGGAGGGGGTGATGCGACGGACTGGCGAGGCGAACAGGTCGGCGCTCGTCGGTCCGTTGCTGTGGGCGTCGGGTGGCGCCGAGGTCACCGGCGCGGGTGGCGCCGACGTCACCCCGGCCGGCGAAATGGGCGCGCCGGAGATCGGGTGCGGGATCGCGGACACCAACTTGCCGGGGACGGGACCCGTCTGCACTGCCCACGGGGCCTGCGGCGCACCGGAGACCGGCTGCGGCGGGCTCGACACGGGCGGGGCGGACACCGACGGCGGGACGGACGTCGGAGCGGGGGTGTATTCGACGCCGAGGGCCCGGAGCAGCTTTTCGGCCCCGGCACCCGCCTCGGCCGGGTACGCCACCCAGGGGGCATCGGCCGAGAAGTCGGCGTACGTGTAGGCCAATCCATCCGGAGCCTGCGCCAGCGAATCGGCGATTCCGGCGAAGGACTCGCGCCAGCCTGGTGCGGCGGCCACGGTGGCGTCGAGCACCGCCACGGTGACGAACCGGCCCTGCTCGTCGATCGCGGCCCATGCCTTCCCTACCGGAGACCCGCCGAGCGCGTGGGTGAACCTGTAGGGGCCTTCCGGCTGCATGCGCACTCCTCCGTTGTACCGCCGTGCGGATAGTACCGGCCATCGTCCAACCCGACCCGCCCCGGCGGCACCCACCGGTGACCGCGCCACTGCTTGCTTTGTGAAAGTTTTCATGCATAGAGTCGAAGCGTGAATGACAGCGCTGCCGAGGCGACGGCCGAGCAGGTCCTCGACCTGTTCGACGGGGTACGGCTCACCCCGACCCAGCGCCGGATCGCGCACTGTCTCGTGCAACACGCGCCGACCGTCGCGTACCTCTCCGCTGCGGAGGTCGCCGAGCTGGCCGGGGTCAGCCAGCCCTCGGTCACCCGGTTCGCCGTCGCGCTCGGCCACGACGGCTACCCGGCGCTGCGCCGCCGGCTACGGGACCTCACCGCCAGCACGGCCGGCGGCCCGGCGGACACCGCCAACGAGCTCCAGCAGGCGGTACGCGCCGAGATGGGCAACCTGGACCGGTTGGCCGGGCAGCTCGCCGACACCGGCCGGATCGCCGAGACCGGACGGCTGCTCGCGTCCAGCCGGCCGCTGCCGGTGCTGGGCCTGCGGGCCGCCGCGCCGCTGGCCGCGTACTTCGCCTACTTCGCCGCGAAGGTCCACCCGGACGTGCGGGTGCTCAACGACGGGGGCAGCCTGCTGACCGACCGGCTGGAGCAGGCCGCCGAGGCCGGGGCGTCCGCCGTGCTCGCCTTCGTGCTGCCCCGCTACCCCCGGGAGACCCTGGATGCCCTGCGCGACGCGCGTGCCGCCGGGCTGACCGTCGTGGCGATCACCGACTCACCGGTCAGCCCGGCCACCGAACACGCCGACGTGGTGCTGCCGGCCGCCGTCGGCGCCCAGCTCGTCTTCGACCTGCACACCGCCCCGATGACCCTGGCGATGGTCCTGTTGCAGGCGATCTGCGACGCCGCGCCGGCCGACACCCAGCGCCGCCTGGAGGCGTTCGAAGCCTCCGCGGCCCGCCGACAGTTGTTCCTCGGATGAGGAGGAGACCGGAGATGACCCAGCCCATCCGTGCCGCACGGGGCAGCCAGCTCACCGCCCGTGGGTGGCAGCAGGAGGCCGCCCTGCGGATGCTGATGAACAACCTCGATCCGGAGGTGGCCGAACGCCCCGACGACCTGGTGGTCTACGGCGGCACCGGAAAGGCGGCGCGGGACTGGCCGTCGTACCACGCGTTGGTGCGTACGCTGACCGACCTGCGCGCGGACGAGACGATGCTGGTGCAGTCGGGCCGCCCGGTCGGGGTCATGCGCACCCACGAGTGGGCGCCCCGGGTGCTGCTGGCCAACTCGAACCTGGTCGGCGACTGGGCAACCTGGCCCGAGTTCCGTCGCCTGGAACAGCTCGGCCTGACCATGTACGGGCAGATGACCGCCGGCTCGTGGATCTACATCGGCACTCAGGGCATCCTCCAGGGCACCTACGAGACGTTCGCGGCGGTGGCCGCCAAGCGGTTCGGCGGCACCCTGGCCGGGACGCTGACGCTCACCGCCGGGTGCGGCGGAATGGGTGGCGCGCAGCCCCTCGCGGTCACCATGAACGACGGCGTCTGCCTGATCGTGGACGTCGACCGCACCCGTCTGGACCGCCGGGTGCACGACCGCTACCTGGACGAGGTCGCCGACTCCCTGGACGACGCGGTCGCGCGGGTCCGCGCGGCGAAGCGGGACCGGCGCGCGTTGAGCGTCGGGGTCGTCGGCAACGCCGCCGAGGTCTTCCCGGAGCTGCTGGGCCGGGGCGTCGAGATCGACATCGTGACCGACCAGACCAGCGCCCACGACCCGCTGGCGTACCTGCCGGTGGGGGTCGAGCTGGCCGACTCCCGGGACTACGCCGCGGCGAAGCCCGCCGAGTTCACCGATCGGGCCCGCGCGTCGATGGCGAGGCACGTCGAGGCGATGGTCGGTTTCCTCGACGCCGGGGCCGAGGTCTTCGACTACGGCAACTCGATCCGGGGCGAGGCGCAGCTCGGCGGCTACGAGCGGGCGTTCGACTTCCCGGGCTTCGTGCCCGCGTACATCAGGCCGTTGTTCTGTGAGGGCAGGGGTCCGTTCCGGTGGGCGGCGCTCTCCGGCGACCCGGCCGACATCGCCGCCACTGACCGGGCCATCCTGGACCTGTTCCCGGAGAACGAGTCGCTGGCCCGGTGGATCAAGCTGGCCGGCGAGCGGGTCGCCTTCCAGGGCCTGCCGGCCCGGATCTGCTGGCTCGGCCAGGGCGAACGGGACCTGGCGGGCGTGCGGTTCAACGACATGGTCGCCTCCGGTGAACTCTCCGCCCCGGTGGTGATCGGTCGGGACCACCTGGACACCGGCAGCGTCGCCAGCCCGTACCGGGAGACCGAGGGGATGGCCGACGGCTCCGACGCGATCGCGGACTGGCCGCTGCTGAACGCGCTGGTCAACACCGCCAGCGGGGCGTCCTGGGTCTCCATCCACCACGGCGGTGGGGTGGGCATCGGCCGGTCAATCCACGCCGGGCAGGTCTGCGTGGCCGACGGCACCGCACTGGCCGGCCAGAAGATCGAGCGGGTGCTCACCAACGACCCGGCGATGGGCGTCATCCGGCACGTCGACGCCGGCTACGACAGCGCCCGCGAGGTCGCCGAACGCACCGGCGTCCGGGTGCCCATGACCGAGGGTGAGAACGCGTGAGTGACGACCTGCCCGGCCGGTTCCGGGAGCTGTGGGACGAGATCGCGCCGGTCGGGCGGGACGCCGGCAGCGGCGGCTACCTGCGGTACGCGTTGACCGAGCCGGAACACCAGCTGCGGGCCTGGTTCCGGGCGCAGGCCGACCGTCGCGGCCTGCCGGTCACCGAGGACGGCAACGGCAACCTGTTCGCCCACTGGGGTGACCCCGAGGGCACGGACGCCGTGCTGACCGGGAGTCACTTCGACTCGGTGCCGCACGGCGGGGCGTACGACGGGCCGCTCGGCGTCGTCAGCGCGTTCCTCGCCGTGGACGAGCTGCGCGCCGCCGGTGTCACCCCGGTCCGGCCGCTGGTGGTGGCCGCGTTCGTGGAGGAGGAGGGCGCGCGTTTCGGCGTACCCTGCCTGGGGTCGCGGCTGCTCACCGGCGTGCTGGCGGCCGACCGCGCGGCCGGCCTGCGCGACGCGGCCGGGGTGAGCTTCGCCGACGCGCTCGGCGGGCGGCCGGCGGGCGCCCGCCCGGAGCTGCTGGGCCGGTTCGGCGCGTTCGTGGAGCTGCACGTCGAGCAGGGCCGCGCGCTCGTGGACGCGGACGCGCCGATCGGCGTGGCGAGCGCGATCTGGCCGCACGGCCGCTGGCGTTTCGACGTGGTCGGCGAGGGCAACCACGCGGGTACGACGCGGATGGCCGACCGGCGCGACCCGATGCTCACCTACGCGTTCGGGGTGTTGGCCGCGAACAAGGAGGCCCGGGTGCGTGGGGCGCACGCCACCGTGGGTCGGGTCGCCGTGGAACCCAACGCCACCAACGCGATCCCGTCGAGGGTGACCGGCTGGCTGGACGCGCGCGCCGCCGACCCGGAGACCCTGACCGGGCTGGTCGACGCGGTCCGGGCCAAGCTCGCCGAGCGGTCCCGCCGCGACGGCACGGAGGTGCTGGTCACCGAGGAGTCGGTGACTCCGCTGGTCGCCTTCGACGACGACCTGGCCGCCCGGCTGGCGACGCTGCTCGACGCGCCGGTGCTGCCCACGGGCGCGGGACACGACGCCGGGGTGCTCGCTGCGTACCTGCCCACGGCGATGCTGTTCGTGCGCAACCCGACCGGGGTGTCGCACTCCCCCGCCGAGTCCGCGAGCGACGACGACTGCGCGGCCGGGGTGCGCGCGCTGGCCCGGGTGCTCGAGGAGCTGACATGCCGCTGACGGTCGTGGTGGGCCCGGGCAGGGCCGGTCCGCGCCGGGTTGGCCCACCGCGTGGCGCTGGTGGGCACCTGTTGTGGACGTCCTTTGGAGCTGATGCCGCAGACGGATCAGTCGGAGCGCCACAACCACCGCGACCGGCCGGGGCGTCGGCAGCACCCCGGCCGCTGATGTCACAGACGATTCAGCTCCAAAGGAGGCGCGGAGTATGACCGCCACCCGCTGGCTCGCCGAGTACGCCTGGCTGCCCGCGCACGCCGAGCCCACGCCCGACGTGCTGATCGAGGTCGAGGACGGCCGGATCAGCGCGGTGACGCCGCTGACCCCCGGGAGCCGGCCGCCGTCCGGGGTCGACGTGTACGCCGACGCCGTGCCGCTGCCCGGCCTGACCCTGCCGGGCCTCGCGAACGCGCACTCGCACGCCTTCCACCGGGCCCTGCGGGGGCGCACCCACGGCGGGCGGGGTGACTTCTGGACCTGGCGGGAGCGCATGTACGCGGTCGCGGACCGGCTCGACCCGGACACCTACCTGGCGCTGGCCCGGGCGGCGTACGCCGAGATGGCGCTCGCGGGGATCACCTGCGTGGGCGAGTTCCACTACCTGCACCACCGGCCCGACGGCGGCGCGTACGACGACCCGAACGCGATGGGCTCGGCGCTGGTCGAGGCCGCCGCGCACGCCGGCATCCGGCTCACCCTGCTGGACACCTGCTACCTAACCTCCACAGTGGACGGCCAGCCGCTCGCCGGACCGCAGCGGCGCTTCGGCGACGGCGACGCGGCCGGCTGGGCCCGGCGGGCGGGGGCGTTCCAGCCGACCGACTCCCACGTGCGGCTCGGCGCGGCCGTGCACTCGGTCCGGGCGGTGCCCGCCGACCAACTCCGTACGATCGCCGACCGGGCCCGCGACCGGCAGGCCCCGCTGCACGTGCACCTCTCCGAGCAGCCCGCCGAGAACGACGAGTGCCGGGCCGTGCACGGGCGTACGCCCACCGCGCTGCTCGCGGACCACGGAGTGCTCGGGCCGGACACCACCGCCGTCCACGCCACCCATCCGACCAGCGCGGACCTGACCCTGCTCGCCGACAGCCGGACCGGCGTGTGCCTCTGCCCCACCACCGAGCGGGACCTCGCCGACGGCATCGGTCCGGCCCGCCGGATGGCCGACGCGGGTATCCGGCTGAGCCTGGGCAGCGACAGTCACGCCGTGGTCGACCTGTTCGAGGAGGCCCGCGCCGTGGAGCTGGACGAACGGCTGCGTACCCGCCGCCGCGGCCATTTCACCCCGGTCGACCTGTTCACCACGGCCACCGCCGCCGGGCACGCCGCGCTGGGCTGGACCGACGCCGGTCGGATCGCCGCCGGCGCCCGCGCCGACCTGGTGACGGTACGGCTCGACAGCGCCCGCACCGCCGGCGTACCGCCGCTGGGTGCGTTCTTCGCGGCCGGCGCTGCGGACGTCGACCAGGTCGTGGTGGACGGCCGGGTGGTGGTGGCCGAGGGCCGGCACCTGAGCGTCGACGTGCCGGCCGAGCTGTCGGCGTCGATCGAGGCGGTGACGCGCTCATGAGCAGCCTGCTTGTCGACAACATCGGGGAGCTGGTCACCAACGGCATCGGCGCGGACCCGCTGGGCATCCGCCGCGAGGCGGCCGTGCTCGTCGAGGAGGATCGGGTGGCCTGGATCGGGCCGTCCGCTTATGCACCGGCCGCCGACCACCGGATCGACGTCGGCGGGGCCGCCGTGCTGCCCGGCTTCGTGGACAGCCACGCCCACCTGGTCTTCGCCGGGGACCGGGCCGCCGAGTTCGCCGCGCGGATGGCCGGCGAGCCGTACACCGGCGGCGGCATCCGGACCACCGTGGGCGCGACCCGGGCCGCCACCGACGGAGAGCTGCGGGCCACCGTGCGCCGGCTGCGCGGGGAGGCGCTGCGCCAGGGCACCACGACCATGGAGATCAAGAGTGGGTACGGGCTGAACGTCGCCGACGAGGCCCGCTCGCTGCGGATCGCGGCCGAGACCAGCAGTGAGACCACCTTCCTGGGCGCGCACGTGGTCCCCGCCGAGTACGCCGACCGGCCGGACGACTACGTCGGGCTGGTCTGCGGGCCGATGCTGGCCGCCGCCGCGCCGCACGCGAAGTGGATCGACGTGTTCTGCGAGCGGGGCGCCTTCGACGTCGACCACGCCCGCGCCATCCTCGCCTGTGGGCAGGCCGTCGGGCTGGGCCTACGGCTGCACGCCAACCAGCTCGGCCCCGGGCCGGGCGTGCAGCTCGGGGTGGAGCTGGGCGCGGCCAGCGTCGACCACTGCACCTACCTGAGCGACGCCGACGTCGACGCGCTCGCGAACTCGACGACGATCGAGTGGCTCTCCGGTCCTCCGACGTGCACCGTCGCCACCCTGCTGCCGGGCGCCGAGTTCTCCACCCGCTCGCCGTACCCGGACGCCCGCCGGCTGCTCGATGCCGGTGTGACCGTGGCCCTGGCGACCGACTGCAACCCCGGTTCGTCGTACACCTCGTCGATGCCCTTCTGCATCGCCCTCGCGGTCCGCGAGATGCGGATGACCCCGGCGGAGGCGGTCTGGGCCGCCACCGCCGGTGGCGCGCGGGCGCTGCGCCGCGACGACATCGGCGTCCTCACCCCCGGCGCACGGGCCGACCTGGTCGTCCTGGACGCGCCGTCCTACCTGCACCTGGCCTACCGGCCCGGTGTCCCCCTGATCCGCCAGGTAATTCGCAACGGAGTTCCGCAATGACGCACGTGACCATCCAATCCACCGGGATCACCGCCGACGACGTGCTCGCGGTGGCCCGTGGCACCGCCACGGTCGTCCTCGACCCGGCCGCCCGGGACGCGATGGCGACCAGCCGCGCGATCGTGGACGGGATCGAGGCCGCCGGACGACCGGTGTACGGCGTCTCGACCGGGTTCGGGGCCCTGGCGAACACCTTCGTCGCGCCGGAGCGGCGGGCCGAGCTGCAACACGCGCTGATCCGCTCGCACGCCGCCGGGGTGGGCGCCCCGATGCCCCGCGAGGTGGTACGCGCCATGATGCTGCTGCGCGTACGCTCGCTCGCCCTGGGCCGCTCCGGGGTCCGGCCGCTGGTCGCCGAGGCCCTCGTCGACCTGCTCAACCACGACATCACCCCGTGGGTGCCGGAGCACGGCTCGCTGGGAGCGTCCGGCGACCTGGCGCCGCTGGCACACTGCGCGCTGGTGCTGCTCGGTGAGGGCTGGGTGCTGGGCCCGGCCGGCGAGCGGCAGGACGCCGCCGACGTGCTGGCCGCCAACGGGCTCAAGCCGATCGAGCTGGCCGCCAAGGAGGGGCTGGCGCTGATCAACGGCACCGACGGCATGCTCGGCATGCTGCTGCTGGCCATCCACGACGCGGCGCACCTCTTCGCGATGGCGGACGTGACCGCGGCGCTGGCCATCGAGGCGATGCTCGGCTCGGAGCGGCCGTTCCTGCCCGAGCTGCACGCCATCCGACCGCACCCCGGCCAGGCGGCGTCGGCGGCGAACATCCACCGGCTGTTGCAGGATTCGCGGGTCATGGACTCGCACCGCGACGACCTGGCCCACGCCGTGCAGGACGCGTACTCGATGCGCTGCGCGCCGCAGGTGGCCGGCGCGGCCCGCGACACCCTGGACTTCGTCCGCACGGTCGCGGGCCGGGAGCTGGTGTCCGTGGTGGACAACCCGGTGGTGCTTCCGGACGGTCGGGTCGAGTCGACCGGGAACTTCCACGGCGCACCGCTCGGCTTCGCCGCCGACTTCCTCGCCATCGCCGCCGCCGAGGTGGGTGCGATCGCCGAACGGCGGGTGGACCGGCTGCTCGACGTGACCCGCTCCCGGGAGCTGCCGGCGTTCCTCTCCCCCGACGCCGGGGTCAACTCCGGGCTGATGATCGCCCAGTACACGGCGGCCGGGATCGTCGCGGAGAACCGGCGGCTGGCGGCACCCGCGTCGGTGGACTCGCTGCCCACCAGCGGCATGCAGGAGGACCACGTCTCGATGGGCTGGGCGGGGGCCAAGAAGCTGCGCACCGTGCTGGACAATCTCACCAGCCTGCTCGCCGTCGAGTTGCTGGCCGGTGTGCGCGGCCTGCAACTGCGTGAGCCGCTGGTGCCGTCGCCGGCCGGTCGGGCCGCCGTCGCCGCGCTCGGTGCGGCGGCCGGTGACCCCGGCCCGGACGTGTTCCTCGCCCCGGTGATGGAGGCGGCCCGTGCGGTCGTCGCCGGCCCCGAGCTGCGCGCGGCCATCGAGCGGGAGGTCGGCCCGCTGGGCTGACCTCCACGGGTCGCTGTCGTCCGCCGCGGGTCAGGCGGCGGGCGGCAGCACCTCGCGCCCGTCAGCTCGCGGGCGGTAGCACCTCGCGCCCGTCAGCTGGCGGGCGGCAGAACCTTGGCGACCAGCTTGGCCAGCTCCCGCAGCGCCTTGCCCCGGTGGCTGACCGCGTCCTTCTCGGCCGGGGTCAGCTCGGCGTTGGTCCGGTCCTGACCGTCGCCCAGGAAGATCGGGTCGTAGCCGAACCCGCCGTCGCCGCGCGGCGCGCGCAGCACCCGACCGGGCTGCCGGCCGTCGACCAGGTGCTCCTTGCCGCCGGGCAGCACCAGCGCCACCGTGCAGACGAAGGACGCCGCCCGGTGCTCGTCCGGCACGTCGGCGATCTGGTCCAGCACGAGCTGGAGATTGGCCTGGTCGTCGCCGTGCTTACCGGCCCACCGGGCACTGAACACCCCGGGCATCCCGTTCAGCGCGTCCACGGCGATGCCCGAGTCGTCGGCGATCGTCGGCAACCCCGTCCGCCGGCAACCCTCCCGCGCCTTGATCAGCGCGTTTTCGCCGAAGGTAAGGCCGGTCTCAGGCAGCTCCGGGTACTCCTCGACGTCGTCGAGGCCGAGCAGGGCGATCCGGTGCGCGCCGAGCGCGCCGTCCAGGATCCGCTGAAGCTCCACCAGCTTCTTACGGTTCCGCGTGGCGAGCAGGACCTTGTTCATGAGAGAGCCTTCCGCTGGGCTTCGGCCAACTCGCCACACCCGGCCACGGCCAGGTCGAGCAGGCTGTCGAGCTGGTCCCGGGCGAACACGCCCGCCTCACCGGTCCCCTGCACCTCGACGAAGTCGCCCGTGCCGGTGCACACCACGTTCATGTCCACCTCGGCGACCACGTCCTCCTCGTAGCAGAGGTCCAGGCGCGCCTCGCCGGCGATGATCCCGACGCTGACGGCGGCCACCGAGCGGTGCATGACCTTCTCCGGCTTGCCGGCGAGGGACTTTCGGGCGGCCAGCCAGCCCACCGCGTCGTGCAGCGCCACGTACGCGCCGGTGATCGCGGCGGTCCGGGTACCTCCATCGGCCTGCAACACGTCGCAGTCAAGGACGATCGAGTTCTCGCCGAGCGCCTTGAGGTCGATGCAGGCGCGCAGGCTGCGACCGATCAGGCGGGAGATCTCGTGAGTACGCCCGCCGACCCGGCCCTTGACGCTCTCCCGGTCGGAGCGGGTGTTGGTGGCCCGGGGCAGCATCGCGTACTCGGCGGTCACCCAGCCGAGCCCGGAGCCCTTGCGCCAGCGGGGCACGCCCTCGGTGACGCTCGCCGTGCAGAGCACCCGGGTGCCGCCGAACTCGACGAGCACCGACCCCTCCGGGTGGGTGCTCCAGCCTCGGGTCAGGGTCACCGGTCGGAGTTGTGAGGGCCCTCGCCCGTCAGGTCGCGCCATCCCTGCACCCTATGCGGTGCGGGGATCCACCTCGCCCCGGGTGCCCTGCGGCACGTCCGCGCCGTGTGCCCGGAGGAATCCGGGGTCACCGGGCCATCGACGACGCCCACGAAGCGCCGGGTGGTCAGATGTCGTAGCTAGCGCCCGCCCGGACCACTTCGAGCGGCCCGTTGTACGCGCCGGCGGCCGACTCCAGCGTGTGCGCCTCGCTGCCCCAGGCCGCGACCAGGTGGGTCAGCAGCAGACGACCCACCGCCGCCTTCGTCGCGATCTCACCCGCCTCCCGGCCGGTCAGGTGCAGATCCGGCGGATTGTCCACGCCGTCCAGGTAGCTGGCCTCGCACAGGAACACGTCGGCGTTCTGGGCCAGCCGCAGCAACGCGTCGCACTCGGCGGTGTCCGACGAGTAGCACAGCGACCGGCCACCGTGCTCCAGCCGCACGCCGTACGTCTCGACGGGATGGTTGACCCGGTCGACGGTGACCGTGAACGGCCCGATCGGGAACGTGCCCGGCTGGAGGGCGTAGAACTGGTAGACGTCGTCCACCGTGCCGTCGTCGCCGTAGGCGGCGCTGAGCCGGTCCGGGGCGCCGGCCGGGGCGTACACCGGCAGCGCCGGGTAGGGGCCCTCGGGGGCGTACCGGCGGACCACCACGTACGTCACCGCGTCGAGGATGTGGTCACAGTGCAGGTGGGTCAGCAGGATCGCGTCCGGAGCGTGCAGGCCCACGTACCGCTGGAGGCTGGACAACGACCCCGAGCCGAAGTCGACCAGGAGACGGAAACCATCCGCCTCGACGAGATAGGCGGAGCACGGTGACTCGGGGCCCGGGAAGCTGCCGGCACACCCAAGGACAGTCAGTCGCATCGGGTTTTCTCACTGTCACTGTCAGTAGTATCTCTGCCGGCGGTCGTACCGGCCATGATCTCTACCGACGCGTACGCCACGCTGCGCAGCCTACGCCGGGGTACCCGAGGACAAGAATCATCCGTTGGAAGTTGTCACGAACGTGACACACGCTCACGGCGAGCCGAGACGCGGAACGGGCCATCGACGCGTACGCCGACGGCCCGTTCGCGTGGAACCCGGCCCTCAGGCCCAGAGCTGACCTTCCAACGCGTCCTCGGCGTCGCTGAGTGTGCCGCCGTACGCGCCGGTGGACAGGTACTTCCAGCCGCCGTCGCACACCACGAACGCGACGTCGGCACGTCGGCCGGCGCGGACCGCCTCGTGGGCCACCGCCAGCGCGGCGTGCAGGATCGCGCCCGTGGAGAACCCGGCGAAGATGCCCTCCACCTCCACGAGCTGACGGGTGCGCAGCACCGCGTCCCGCGTGCCGACCGAGAAACGCCGGGACAGCACCGAGGCGTCGTACAGCTCCGGCACGTACCCCTCGTCGATGTTGCGCAGCCCGTAGACCAGCTCGCCGTAGCGCGGCTCGGCCGCCACGACCTGGATGCCCTCGACCTTTTCGCGCAGGTAGCGCCCGGTGCCCATCAGGGTCCCGGTGGTGCCCAGTCCGGCCACGAAGTGCGTGATGGTGGGCAGGTCGTGCAGCAGCTCCGGGCCGGTCGTCTCGTAGTGCGCCCGCGCGTTGGCCTCGTTGCCGTACTGGTAGAGCATCACCCAGTCCGGGTGGTCGGCGGCGATCTGCTTGGCCGTCGCGACGGCCTGGTTCGAGCCGCCCGCCGCCTCCGAGAAGATGATTTCCGCCCCGTACATGCGGAGTAGTTGAACCCGCTCGGTCGAGACGTTCTCGGGCATCACGCAGACCAGCCGGTACCCGCGCAGCTTCGCCACCATGGCCAACGAGATACCGGTGTTGCCGCTGGTCGGCTCCAGGATGGTGTCACCAGCCCGGAGCCGGCCCGCCTCTTCCGCCGCGCGGACCATGAACATCGCCGCGCGGTCCTTGATGCTGCCCGTCGGGTTCCGGTCCTCCAGCTTGGCCCACAGCCGCACCGGCGGCGCCCCGTCGGGCACCGTCGGGGAGAGCCGGGGCAGCCCGACGAGCGGCGTACCTCCGCACGCGTCGAGCAGGCTGTCGTACCGCGCCACGACGGCCGCCCTCAGCGAGCGGCGACGGCGTCGCGAGCCGCTGCCGCGCTGTCCCGGCTGATGCTGTGCGAGCTGATCGCCGCTGCCGCGGCGCTGTGCGAGCTGATCGCCGCTGCCGCCGCGCTGTGCGAGCTGATCGCCGCTGCCGCCGCGCTGTGCGAGCTGATCGCCGCTGCCGCGGCGAAGCCGAACGCGCCGCCGGCCACGGCCGGCAGGATGGTGACGCTGTCGCCGTCGGAGAGCTTGGCGTCGAGCGCGCCGAGGAAGCGTACGTCCTCGTCGTTGACGTAGACGTTGACGAAGCGGTGCAGCGCGCCGGCGTCGGTGACCAGCCGGCCGCGCAGGCCGGCGTGCCGGGAGTCCAGGTCGGTGAGCAGGTCCGCCAGCGTGTCGCCGGCGCCCTCGACGACCTTGGCGCCGCCGGTGTAGCTACGCAGGATGGTGGGGATGCGAACTTCGATGGCCATGATGTCGTGCTCCTTGATCGGGTGTGCCAACGGTGACGGGAAGAAACGGGTGCGGACGCTGACGGGTCAGCGGCCGGAACACTCGTAGTCGACCGTCGCCGGGCTCTGCCCGAACATGTAGGACTGCACGGCGTGCGGGTCGACCCCGGCCTCCACGATCTGGACCGGCTCCTCGGTCACCACGCCGTCGACGATCCGGAACGAGCGGATCTCCTCCGAGTCGGGCTCGCGGGTCGAGACGAGCAGGTAGTGCGCGTTCGGCTCGCCGGCGAAGGACACGTCGGTACGCGACGGGTACGCCTCGGTCGCGGTGTGCGAGTGGTAGATGACCACCGGCTCCTCGTCGCGGTCGTCCATCTCCCGCCAGACGCGCAGGTGCTCCATCGAGTCGAACTCGTAGAAGGTCATCGACCGCGCGGCATTGTCCATCGGGATGTGCCGGGTCGGGGTGTCGCTGCCGACGGCACCGGCGACGACGCCGCACGCCTCGTCGGGGTGGTCCCGGCGCGCGTGGGCGACGATCGCGTTGATGATCGACCGGTCGATGCTCAGCACGTGCACCAGCCTAACGCCTCCCAGGCAGAGGCCTGAAGTGGTGCGGGTCACGCCTAGTCGATCAAGGCGTTGAGCAGCGACTCCTGGAGATATCCGAGATACGCGTAGACCGACAGCTGGAACACCCGGCTCGATCCCGGATCCTCGGTCACCGCGTCGTCCAACTCCTCGCCCAGGTCCGTGCCGTCCTTGATCTCCAGCCGGACGCCCATCGCCAGCCGAGCGTCGTTGAGCGCCCGTAGCCACGCCTCGGCCGCCTCGGCGTCCAACCGCACCTCGCCGCCGGCATCGTCGGGGAGCGCGGCCAGGATCGCCCCGGCCTGGTCGATCTTCGCGGTCTTCAGGTCACCCTCGGTGTAACGGCGGAACTCCGACGTGCTGGCCGCGTCCTCCGGGTACACGGCCGGAAACAGCCGGCCGACGACCGGGTCGGTGTGGTCGAAGCCGTCGGTGAGCAGACCGACCACCTCGTTGGCGACCTTGCGCAGCACCCGCACCTCGTCGACGGCGAAGGTGGCGACGTAGCGGCCCGCCTGCCGCCGGAACATGCTCACGATGCCAGCCTGGTTCGCGACTGCGGGGCTCGCAACCCCGGCTCACTCCTCGCGCTCACGAGCGATCCACCGTTGCCCAGAGCCCGTACGCGTGCAACTGCGACGCGTCGTGCTCCATGCGCTCGCGGGCGCCCGTCGAGACCACGGCGCGGCCCTTGTGGTGCACGTCCAGCATGAGCTGCTCCGCCCTCTCCCGGCTGTAGCCGAACAGCTTCTGGAAGACCCAGGTCACGTACGTCATCAGGTTGACCGGGTCGTCCCACACGATCGTCACCCATTGCCGGTCGGGCGCCGGCACGTCGTCAGTGGCCGGCGTCTCGACCGGTGCAACCTGTGGAGCCGCCATGCCCCCCATCGTGCCACCGGTTTCCCGGAACCGAGGAACCGGAACGCCGGACGAACCCGGATCACCCGTCGTGCGCGCCGCGAAGCCGCCTCCCACCTCGGCGGAGGCGAGACGCGGAGCGAGGTCGAGCCGCACGGCGGGCACGCTTTCAGGCGAGCAGGATGCCGTGGTCGATCGCATCGGACAGCACCACGCCCAGCGAGAGACGGATCACCTCGAACCGCCGGGAGATCTCGCGGGAGAGCTCCAACTCGACCTCCCGAAGCGCTCGCTGCGACCAGGCCCGCGCCGCGCTGTGGTCGTCGTTTCCCGGGGTACGCCACTGCTGCCAGCATCCGCCGGACAGCGCCACCGCGATCGGCGGAAGCACCTCGTCACGGGTTGCCGTCGGATAACCGGCGAGCGCGTCGATCGCCTCGACGCCGGTCAGTCCGGCCACCCCCGCCGTACTGGTGACCAGCAGAACCCGATCCAGGTCGCGTCCCGTGCGGTGGTCGGCCAGGCCGTACTGGACGGCCGTGGCGATCCGACGACGTACGCCCTCCGTGGGCGGCGTGCCGAGCACCTGGGCGGTGGTGTCGGCCACGATGCCCCGCACCCCGCGGTCGCACTGCGCGGTGGCCAGCAGCGACAGTGCCGCCATCTCCCGGTCGAGCAGATCGGGAAGGCCGGCGCAGCCGACCCCGAAGACGATCTCCTGAACGGCCCGCAGATGGATGTTCGCCAGTTCCAGGGCCAGGTGCTGACGGATCCGCTGGGCGCAGGAGCGGGCCTGCCGGTCGAGCCGTTCGGACCAGTCGCCCGGGTCGGCGGCCACCGCCACCCGGTCGTGCTGCCCCGGCAGCACGGGCGGTTCGGCGCTGGCCCGCTGCAACCCCTCGGTCGCCGACCACCCCACCAACGCCCGGCGCAGGTCGGCCGCGGTGTCGACGCCGTCGACCGGGAACCAGCGCGCGGCGGCCAGGGCGGGGACGGCGGCCAGCAGCGCCGCGCGGTGCGCCGCGACGGTCACCGCGACCGGGTCCACCTCCCCCGGACGACCGACCGCCGGCGGGACGGACGCCCCCGCGTCCTCCGTCGTCGCCGTGCCGTCGGCCAGCGCCGCCCATCCGGCCGTGCCGGGCGTAACCGCGAAGACGACCTCCACCTGGGCCGCGGCCACCTCGGCGAGCAGGTTCAACTCCTGGGCGGTGAACGCCTGGTCGGCCGCGATCACGAAGAGCAGCGCGCCGGCCCGGCCGACGGCGTCACGCAGCACCCGGACGCCGGCCACACCGAGCGCGCCGGTGTCCGGCGTGTCGATCAGGGTGAAGTGGCGCAGCAGCGGCTCGGGCACGCTCAGCTCGACCCGTCGGGGCGGGCGGGCCAGCGCCGGGCCGGCCGCGTCCCGGTCCGCACCGTACGAGTGCGGCTGGCGGTAGCCCGGGACGAACGCCGCCCGCGTCGGCACCTTGGCGTGCCGGACCACCAGCCAACTGCCGGCCGGAACGGTGAGCATCACCGGGTCGAGACCGACGAGGGTGGCGAGCACGGCACGCCGGTCGGCGCCGGCGGGTCCGACGGCGACGACGCCGAGCGGCTCGTCCGACCGGGGATCGGGAACCTCGAGCTCGGTGGGCAGCGGGGCGCAACTCGGCGGGTCGGCTGAGCTGGCCATGTCGCTGGGCGAGTCGAGCGAGGGGAGAGGGCCCTGCTGCATCGGGTGGCCTCCCGGGGGTGGCGACCGGCACGCCGGTCGGTTGGAAATTCCGGTGACACTACCCGGATGCCCGAAGAGTACGTCTGGCCTGCCGACCAGGCGGAATACCGCGGGTACTCACCGGTAATTGTGCGACTACTCAACTTCGGTGCGTGACGGTGCGGGCGCGGACGGAATTCGATGGATATGCTGCGCGGATGAGTCGATGGAAGTTCGTCGGCCGGACCGATGAACTCAACCGCCTGCTGGCGGCGGTTACCGGCGAGGCCGGCCGGGGGCTCTTCTTCAGCGGCAGCGCCGGCATCGGCAAGAGCCGGCTGTTGCGGGAGGGCGTCAACACCCTGCCCACCGACCGGTACGCCATCTGGTCCATCGCCGCGAGCGCCACCACCGCGGCGCTGCCGTTCGGCGGGCTGGTGCAGGTCCTCCCGGCGGAGCAGCCCCAGGGGCTCTCCCCCGCCGGCATCCTGCGCTGGGCGCTGGGCGTGCTGCAACAGCAGGCCGCCGGCCGGCGGATCGTGCTCGCCATCGACGACGCGCACCTGCTCGACCCGCCGTCCGCCGCGCTCGTGCACCTGGTCGCCCGCGCGGACAACGCCACCGTGGTGGGCACCCTGCGCGACGGCGAGCAGATCCCGCTGCCGATCCGCGCGCTGTGGACCGACGACCTGGTCGAGCACGTCGAGCTGACCCCGATGCCACCGTCGGAGACCGCCGGCCTGCTGGCGGCGATCCTGGGCGGGCCCGTCGACGCCAACTCCGCCGACCGGCTCGGGCGGCTGTCGGCCGGCAACCCGCTGCTGCTGCGCGAGCTGGTGCATGCCGCCAACGGCAGCGAGGAGTTGAAGCGCACCTACGGCCTCTGGAAGTGGACCGGGCGACTGGAGCTGGCGCCGAGCCTCACCGATCTGATCGACACCCGCGTCGGGCAGCTCACCGACGGCGTCCGTACGGTCGTCGAGCTGGTCGCCTTCGGCGAGCCGCTCGGGCTGCACCTGCTCAACCAGGCCGCCGAGCAGTCCGATGTGGAGTGCGCCGAGGAGCGCGGGCTGATCACCGTCGTCCAGCACGACCGGCGGACCAACGTACGCCTGGCGCACCCGCTCTACGGCGAGGTGATGCGCCGCCGATGCCCGGTCAGCCGCACCCGACGCCTCCAGGCGCACCTCGCCGAACTGCTGGAGCAGGTCGGCAAGCGCCGCCGCGACGACCTGCTGCGGGTGGCGGTCTGGCGGCTCGACTCCGGCACCGCGCAGGACGCCGCCCTGCTCGTGGACGCCGCGATGCAGGCGTTCACCCGGTACGACGTTCCGTTGGCGACCCGCCTGGCCCGGGCCGCACTTCATGCCGACGGCGGCTCGGACGCGGCGGAGCTGCTGGCCACCATCCTGATGTTCGCCGACCGACCGGACGAGGCGCTCAGCGTTCTCGACGCGGTGACCCTGGAGCCCGGCGACGAGCGCCGCCTCTGCCGATGGCTGACCGTCCGCGGCATGGTCAGCTACTGGGGGCTCAGTCGGGAGTCCACGGTGGAGGAGATCGCGAGCCGCGTCGAGCAACTCGGCGACTCCGCCGACCGGGCCCGGGTGCACGCCTTCGAGGCGATCATGCGGCTGCACCGACTGGACACGGCGACCGCCGTACGGCTCAGCCAGACCGTGCTCGACCGGCCGGCGGCCAGCATCGCCGCCCGCGAGTTGGCCCGCAGCACCATCGCGTACGTCCAGGCTGCCGAGGGTCAGCTGACGCGCAGCGGCGCGGCCATCGCGCAGGTGCACTCGGCCGCGGCGAGTTGGCGCACCGACATGCCGTACCTGCAACTGGCCCTGGAGTTGGCGCGCGGCACCCGGCTCATGCTCACCGGCGATCTCGTCGGGATCGACGCGATCGTGGCCGACGAGTTCGCCGACCTCGCGGGGGCCGGTGACTTCCGGCTCGGCACCGGCTACCTGGCGATCCTGGCGGCGTACGCCGCGCGGCTGCGGGGTCAGAGCGACGCGGCCATGCGTACCTCGTTGGGTGCCTGCGCGGTGCTGGCCACCAGTCGGGTCTACGCGGGCCTGGCCCAGGCCGAACGGGCCCAGGC
Source organism: Micromonospora sp. DT44 (assembly GCF_049841635.1). Lineage (NCBI taxonomy): Bacteria > Bacillati > Actinomycetota > Actinomycetes > Micromonosporales > Micromonosporaceae > Micromonospora > Micromonospora sp. DT44. The sequence continues at coordinate 149,088 of NZ_JBNCKS010000008.1, forward strand.
GGCGGCGCTGCGCGGCGACGCGGCGCAGGCCACCGAGGCGATGGCCGAGGCCGACCGCACCCACGCGCCGGGCATGGCGGTGCTCTACCCGTGGTTGGAGCAGGCCCGGGGCGCGGTGCTGGCCGCGACGGGTGACCTGCCGGGCGCGGTGAAGCACCTCGGGGATCTGGCCGACCGGCTGCGCGCGGACGGCTTCGCCGGGCACGAGGTGCACGTCCTGCACGATCTGGTCCGACTGGACCAGGCCGGTGCGCCGATCGGCCCCACCTGCTCCGACGGCGGGCGGCGGACCGTGGCGCAGCGCCTCGCCGAACTGTCCGAGCGGGTGGACGGGGTGTTGCCGCCGCTGCTGGCCCGGCACGCCCGGGCTGCGGTGACCGACTCGGCCCCGGACCTGCTGTCGGTCGCCGACGACTACGCCGCGTTGGAGCTGACCGTGTACGCCGCCGAGGCCACCGCCCAGGCCCTGCACCGGCTGCGTCAGCAGCACTCGGTGGCGGCCGGGGAGGCACGCGAACGGCTCGCGGGGTTGCTCGGGCGGTGCAACCTGATCCGGACGCCGGCGCTACGGGCCGGAGCGCCGGTGCTGACCGAGCGGGAGTGGCAGGTGGCGCGCCTCGCCGCGCACGGCGCGACCAGCAGGGCCATCGCCGAACGGCTGTACCTCTCCGCCCGCACGGTGGAGAACCATCTCCAGCGGATCTACACCAAGCTCGGCGTGACCGGCCGGGCCGAGTTGTGGGCCGCGCTGCGGTCGATCCCGGGCCACGAGGGCGACGACTCGGCCTGAACCTTAGGCTGGGACGGTGAGCACCCTCCGCCCCGCGCTGCTGACCGACCACTACGAGCTGACCATGGTCAGCGCGGCACTCAAGGACGGCACGGCCGACCGCCGCTGCGTCTTCGAGGTGTTCAGCCGCCGGCTGCCCAGCGGCCGACGCTACGGCGTCGTCGCCGGCACCGCGCGACTGATCGAGCTGATCCGCGACTTCCGGTTCGATCCGGCCGAGGTCGACTTCCTGCGTCGCACCGGGGTGGTCGACGACGCGGCGGCGGCCTGGCTCACCGACTACCGCTTCACGGGCGACATCGACGGGTACGCCGAGGGTGAGCTGTTCTTCCCCGGTTCGCCGATCCTGACCGTCTCCGGCGGCTTCGCCGAGTGTGTGGTGCTGGAGACGGTGGCGCTCTCCGTGCTCAATCACGACTGCGCGGTGGCGGCCGCCGCAGCGCGGATGGTCACCGCTGCCCGGGGCCGCGCCCTGATCGAGATGGGGTCACGTCGGGCCCACGAGGAGGCGGCCGTGGCGGCGGCGCGCGCCGCGTACCTGGCCGGTTTCCGGTTCACCTCCAACCTCGCCGCCGGCGAGCGCTACGGCATCCCCACGGCGGGTACGGCGGCGCACGCGTTCACGCTGCTGCACGACGACGAGCGAGCGGCGTTCGCCTCGCAGGTCGCCACGCTGGGCAAGGACACCACGCTGCTGGTCGACACGTACGACATCTCGCAGGGCATCCGCAACGCCATCGCGGTGGCCGGGCCGGAGCTGCGGGCGGTCCGGATCGACTCGGGTGACCTGGCGGTGATCGCGCAGCAGTCCCGGGAACTGCTCGACTCCCTGGGCGCGACCGAGACCAAGATCATCGTTTCGGGCGACCTGGACGAGTACTCGATCGCCGCGCTGGCCGCCGAGCCCGTCGACATGTACGGCGCGGGCACGGCCGTGGTCACCGGCTCCGGAGCGCCCACGGCAGGGCTGGTCTACAAGCTCGTCGAGGTCGACGGCCGGCCGGTGGTGAAGCGGTCCGAGCACAAGGCCACCATCGGGGGGCGCAAGGTGGCGGTCCGCCGGCACAAGCCCACCGGCACCGCCACGGAAGAGATCATCGTCCCGCAGGGCGTGCCCGACCGGCAGGCCAACGACCGGGCGCTCCAGCGCTCGTACGTGGTCGACGGCGAGCCCGTGGCCCTGCCAACCCTCGACGAGTCCCGGGAACACCTGCGCGAGTGCCTCATCTCCATCCCATGGGAAGGGCTGAAGCTCTCCGCCGGTGACCCCGCCGTGCCGGTCACCGTCGTACCCGCCGGCTGAGCCCGCCGATCCGACCTCGAAGGGACCCCCGATGGCCAACGCGCTGATCATCGTGGATGTGCAGAACGACTTCTGTGAGGGCGGCTCGCTGGCCGTCCCGGGTGGGGCCGGGGTGGCCGCCGGGATCTCCCGGCTGCTCGCCACCGAGCCGGACCGGTGGCGGCACGTGGTCGCCACGAAGGATTACCACATCGATCCGGGGGCGCACTTCGGCGATCCGCCGGACTTCGTGGAGTCCTGGCCGCGGCACTGCGTGGTCGGCACCAGCGGCTCGGAGTTCCACCCGGAGCTGGAGACCGGACAGGTCGAGGCGATCTTCCACAAGGGCGAGCACGCCGCCGCGTACTCCGGTTTCGAGGGCCACGCCGACGACGGCGAGTGCCTGGCCGACTGGTTGCGCCGGCACGACGTGGACACCGTCGATGTGGTCGGCATCGCCACCGACCACTGCGTGCGCGCCACCGCGCTCGACGCCGCCCGGGAGGGCTTCGCCACCACGGTCCTGCTGGAGCTGACCGCCGCGGTCGCGCCGGAGACCACCGACGTGGCGCTGCGCGCGATGGACGGCGCCGGTGTGGTCCTGCACGGTGAGCCTGTGATCAGGGCCGCATGAGGCGGTAATTGGTTGGCCAACGGCCCGCGACCCGTCGAGGATGTCGCCGGAGGTACGGACCAACGTGAACATCAAGCCTTACCGGACAGCGCTCGCCCTGCCCGGCCTGCGGTCGCTGCTGCTGGTCGCCGTTCTCGCCCGCATCCCGCTCACGGCCACCGGGGTCACCCTGACCTTCCACGTGGTGCTCGACCTCGACCGGGGTTACGGCGCGGCGGGCCTGGTGGGTGCCGCCATCACGATCGGCGCGGCGATCGGCGGCCCGCTGCTCGGCCGCCTGGTCGACCGGCGCGGCCTGCGTCCGGTGCTGGTGCTCACCGGGATCGCCGAGGCGGTGTTCTGGACCACCGCGCCCTCGTTGGCGTACCCGCTGCTGCTGCCGGCCGCCTTCGTGGCCGGCTCATTGGCCCTGCCGATCTTCTCGGTGGTCCGCCAGTCGATCGCCGCGCTGGTCCCGGAAGATCAACGGCGGCCGGCGTACGCGCTGGACTCCATGTCCGTCGAGCTGTCCTTCATGATCGGTCCGGCGCTGGCGGTGGCCCTGGTCACCGCGATCTCGGCGCAGACCACCATGTACCTCGTCGGTGGTGGCATCGTCGCCGCCGGGGCCGCGCTGTGGCTGCTGAACCCGCCGATCCGTGGCGCGGCCGAGCCGGTCGGCCCACGACGCCAGGTGTCCCGCCGGGAGTGGCTGACCCCCCGGCTGCTCGCCGTACTGGCGCTCAGCGCCGCCGCCACCCTGGTCCTCGGGGGTACCGATGTCGCGGTGGTCGCCGTCCTGCGGGCCAGCGGGGAGGCCGGCTGGACCGGCGTCGTGCTGGCCGGCTGGGCGATCGCCTCGCTGGTCGGCGGCTTCGCCTACGGGGCCGTGCACCGCTCGCTGTCGCCGCTGGCGCTCACCGCGGCGCTCGCGCTCTGCACCATCCCGGTCGGGCTGGGCGGCGCACACTGGTGGCTGCTCTCACTTGCGCTGATCCCGGCCGGCGCGCTCTGCGCGCCGACCATCGCGGCCTCCGCCGACGCCGTCAGCCGGCTCGCCCCGGCCGAGGTACGCGGTGAGGCGATGGGCCTGCACGGCTCGGCCGTCACCGTCGGAATCGCGGTCGGCGCGCCACTCGCCGGCGCGGTCATCGACGCCAGCGCGCCACTGTGGGGCTTCGTGGTGACCGGGGCGCTCGGCGTGCTGATCACCGTGGCCGTGCTCCCGCTGGAACTGCGCCGCCGCCGCAACGCCACCGCCCACCCTCCGACGACACCCACCGAACAGGAACTAGCCGCCACAACCCGCTAGCACCCCGGCACCCCGGCACCCCGGCACCCCGGCACCCCGGCACCAAGATCCGCGCAACTTACCTGATGTTGCTGCTTCGAGAGCGTGGGAAGCAGCAACATCCCTGATGCTGCGCGGATCTTGTCCGTAGAGTGCGCTCGCGACCTGGAAGCCCCGCCTATCCCCGCGCCGATCTTGCACAAACGGTCGCCGTTTTGCCCACTTCACCCCTTTGGTCGCGACAGAAAGTGCAAGACGCTTCTATGTACGTGGTGATCGGTTCGGCTGGTTGCCGCTAGGTTCGGCGTCGATGATCACTTGGGTGGCTCATTGCCGATCCGGCCGCTCGGAGTTGGGGTGTGCCTTGTGCAAGACCTGTCCCCAGGTGGTCGTCGGCGCCGGCCCGGCCCACCTCGCTGGCCTGATCAGAAGCCTGCCCGTGCGAGGACACGTGGCCCATCACAGATTTGCCGCCGAGGTGACTGCATCCCGAGCCGACGCCGACTGTCCCGGTCGTCACTGGCAAAGGAGCAACAACAGAGATGGCACAGATCGTAGAGCGGGTCACGGATGCCTATGACGTGGTGGTGGGGGTGGATACCCACACCGACACGCACACCGCTGCGGTGCTCGACCGGTTCGGGGCGGTGCTGGCGCAGGTCACCGTGCCCACCGATCCGGACGGGTTGAGCCAGCTGCTGGCCTTCGCCGCCGCGCACACCCCACCAGAGGGACGCCGGTTGTGGGCGGTGGAGGGCACCCGGGCCCACGGTCAGGGGCTGTGCCGGCTGTTGACCACCGCCGGTGAACCAGTCCGCGAGGCGCCCAAACCCGCCGCAGCGGCCCGCCGTCGAGGCGGCAAGTCCGATCAGCTGGACGCGGTCGCCGCCGCCCACGCCGTGCTGGCCCTGTCCACCGACCGCATCGCTGTGCCCCGCAGCGACGGACCACGCGAAGCGCTACGTCTCC